>JBHELT010000095.1:0-57827 GCA_046262935.1 Actinomycetota bacterium
TTCATCTTCCCGTGCAGTCGGGTTCGACGCGGATCCTCAAGTTGATGAAACGCTCTTACGATCGTGGCCGCTACCTGGACAAGATCGAGATGGCAAGAACTGCGGTCCCCGGCATCGCGGTCACCACTGACATCATCGTTGGCTTTCCTGGTGAGACCGAGGAGGACTTCGAGCAAACACTTTCGCTGGTGGAAGAAGTGGAGTACGACTCAGCGTACACATTCCAGTATTCGCCAAGAGCGGGCACCGTCGCTGCCACGATGCAAGAGCAGGTCCCCAAACACGTAGTGCAAGAACGGTTCGAGCGATTGTTGAAGGTCCAAGAAGCGATCTCACTTCGAAAGAACCAACAGATGCTGGGTACCAACGTTGAGGTTTTGGTCGAAGGACCGTCGAGGAAGGATCCGTCTAAGGTGAGCGGGCGAACACGCACCAACAAACTCGTTCACGTGCCGTCGGAGGCACCACAGGGAACCTTCGTCGAGGCGAGAATCACTTCGGCTTCACCGCACCACCTCGAAGGCATATCGGTCGAAGCATCGCCCGGACTCACAGCAGGACCGTTGCAAGGAAGCGCCCTCGGATAGTTCCACGCCGGTACTCGCGATCGTCGGCCCAACTGCGATCGGCAAGAGCGCGCTCGCCATGAGGGTGGCGCGCCAGATCGACTGCGAGATCGTGAGCATCGATTCCGCCATGGTCTACCGGCATATGGACATCGGGACCGACAAGCCCTCTGTCGAAGACAGGGCGGCTGTAGTGCATCATATGATCGATGTTGTCGAGCCTCATGAAACCTTGAGCGTTGCGATGTTCCAAACGATGGCGCGCGCTGCCATCGGATCGACGCTCGACAAGGGAAAGGTCCCTTTGCTGGTTGGTGGGTCTGGTCTCTACTTCCGGGCGGTCGTCGATCAGTTGGAGTTCCCAGCTACCGATCCATCGATAAGGGGCCGTATCGCGGCCGAAGCCGAAACGCTCGACCCGGCAGAGCTGCATTCGCGCCTTCGTGCCCTCGACCCGAAAGCCGCCGATCGCATCGAACCTGCGAACGTCCGTCGGACCATCCGGGCGCTCGAGGTGATCGAAGTTACGGGACGCAAGTTCTCTTCGTTCCGTTGGGCATGGGACGACCATCGATCGATATATCCGCTGGCTACGGTCGGCTTGACGGCGGCAGTCGATGAGCTCGATGCAAAGATCGACTCGCGGGTCGATCGTTTGATAGCGCAGGGTCTCGTCGATGAGATAGCCAGCCTGAAACGCCTTGGCTTCGATCGCTCACTCACGGCCGTTCAGGCCCTCGGATATGCTCAGATACTTGCTCATCTCGATGGTCGTTCGACACTCGAAGACGCCATCGACGAGGTCAAGCGAAAGACCCGCCGGTTCGCGCGCAGGCAACTTGTTTGGTTCAGGGCCGATCCCCGAGTCGTTTGGTTCCAAGATCACGAGCAGGCAGCAAGCTACTTGTTAGAGCGGGCCCTCGGGAAGCGTTAGCAGGTAGGAAACACAAGCAGAGCGAAAGGTTTTTCGATGGGAGTTGAGTTCTCGAAGTATCACGGTCTCGGCAACGATTTCTTGATCGTTTTCGACCAACCGATGGATGCTGACACGGCGAGGGCCATCCTCGATCGCAACACCGGGGTGGGCGCCGATGGATTGATAAAGCTGGACCGATCTGATGTTGCAGATTTCTCGTTCGTTTTGTTCCAGCCCGATGGTTCCGTGGCGGAGGTCTCGGGAAACGGCCTTCGTTGTGTTGGCAGATTCCTCTACGAAAAAGGCATCATGTCCGATACCACCATCAAGATCGAGGCAGCAGGAGATATCAAGGTGCTCGAACTTATAGTCAAAGACGGTTCCGTCGGATCCATCAGAGCCGACATGGGCGTCCCGGTCGAAGAGGGCGAGGTGGTGCTGCATGGACTCACGTTCAAGAAGATCTCAACCGGCAATCCGCATGCAGTCACCTTCGTCGAAAACATCGATGCAGCGCCTGTTACCGAGATCGGTCCCCTGGTCGAGAACGATTCATCTTTCCCGAACCGGACCAACGTCGAGTTCGTGAAGGTCGAAGGAGACATCGTGCATGCCCGTTTCTGGGAACGTGGAGTTGGCGTGACGCAGGCCTCGGGCACGGGTTCATGCGCGAGCCTTGTAGCCAGTGGGCTGAGGAAGGCAACCGTCAGAACGTTGGGCGGAGACCTTCATATCGAACGTGACGAGATGGGCCGGCTGTTCATGACAGGCCCTGCGGTACACGTTTTCGATGGGAGGACCCCATGAGGACAGCCAACCGTATCAACGAACTTCCTCCGTATCTCTTCGCATCGCTCGATGCGAAGATCAATGAAGCGCGGGCCAAGGGGGTCGATGTCATCTCGTTCGCGATCGGGGACCCCGATCTGCCAACGCCGCAGCACATCATCGATGCAGCGGTAAGTGGCGTGAATGACCCGTCCACCCACCGTTATCCCTCGTACTACGGCATGCCCGAGTTCCGTCGGTCGGTCGCGTCTTACTACGAGCGTCGTTTCGATGTGAAGTTGGATCCGGACAAACAGGTGTTGCCGTTGATCGGCTCGAAAGAAGGCATCGCGCACCTTGCCACAGCATTCGTCGATCCTGGCGACACCGTCTTGATGACCGACCCGGGATATCCGGTGTACGAGACGTCGGCGGTGCTGAGTGGAGGACGTGCGGTTTCGATCCCACTCGAGGCTGACAACGGTTTTCTGCCGCGCTTCGACAAGATCGAAGCACCAGGAGCGTCGGCCAAGATGCTCTGGCTCAACTATCCCAGCAACCCGACGGGGGCCGTTGCCGATCTTTCGACTTTCGACGAAGCAGTTGCCTTCAGCGCCAAACACGACTTGCTGCTTGCGCACGACGCCGCTTATGCCGAGATCACCTACGACGGTTTCGTCGCACCAAGTGTCTTGCAAGCCAAGGGCGCCATGGACGTTGCCATCGAATTCGGTTCGCTGTCGAAGACCTACAACATGACTGGCTGGCGTATCGGATACGTCGTTGGTGCCGAGCCAGCGATCGAAGCGCTCAGCCGGGTTAAGACCAATATCGATTCTGGCGTCTTCGATGCGGTACAACGCGCAGGGATCGCGGCGCTCGATGGCCCGCAGGACTGCGTGGCCGCGATGATCGATGTCTATACGGCAAGACGCGACATGGTCGTCGAGGCCTTGAACTCGGCCGGCTGGCTGTTAGAAAGACCAAAGGGTTCGATCTACGTTTGGGTTCCTGTACCCGAGGGTGATACGTCGGTTTCGTTCTCAGGATTCCTCCTCGATACAGCCGGCGTAGTTGTTGCGCCTGGGTCTGGTTACGGCAAGCACGGCGAGGGCTACGTTCGGTTCTCGCTCACCATCGCCGACGATCGTCTGGAAGAGGGCCTCGGCCGTATATCCAAGGCACTGAAGGAACGCTAGTTGGCGATCAGGCAGGACAAAGAGCGCGTCTTCCTGGTGGGACTCGCGCGTTCTGCTTCTGAGGTTCACGTCGCCGAAGAGTCGCTCGATGAACTGGCACTTCTCGCCGACACGGCCGGCGCCGAGGAAGTTGGTCGAGTCGTTCAGGTCAGAGACGATCCCGATCCAGCGACCTACATCGGCAAAGGGAAAGCGAAAGAGGTTGTAGAGCAGGCGCGACTTCTCAAAGCCGACGCGATCATCTTCGATGACGAACTCGCGCCGGCGCAGGGCCGTAACCTCGAAGATCTCGCCGGCGTCAACCCGCTCGCGGCGAACGCGATGAAGATCATCGATAGGACCGGGTTGATCCTCGACGTTTTCTCTCAACACGCTCATTCCGCAGAGGGCAAACTCCAAGTGGAATTAGCGCAGATCAATTACATGGTCCCCAGGCTGCGAGGCTGGGGCGATGTGATGAGCCGGATCGGTGGCGGTGGCGGTGGTGGTACGAGGGGGCCGGGACTCGGCGTTAGGGGACCTGGCGAAACCAAACTTGAGGTCGACCGTCGTCGCATCCAGCGAAGGCTAAAGAAACTGAAGCAGGACCTGAAAGATCTCGAACGAACAAGAGGATTGAAGCGCAGCAAGCGTTTGAAGGCAGGCGTCGCCCAGGTGTGTCTCGTTGGCTATACGAATTCTGGGAAGTCGACATTGCTCAACGCGTTAACGGGGGCCGGCGTGCTGGTCGAGGACAGACTGTTCTCAACACTCGACCCCATCGCGCGCCGGTTGCAGGTCGATGACGGCCGCGAGATGGTTTTGATCGACACGGTTGGATTCGTCAAGAAACTGCCTCATCAATTGGTCGAAGCGTTCCGCTCGACGCTGGAAGAAACCATCGTAGCGGACCTATTGCTCCATGTCGTCGACGCCAGCCATACCGAGCCCGATCTGCAGATCGATGCGGTTGAGAAGGTGCTTTTCGAGATCGGCGCCGATCGCGTATCGCGGGTGGTGGCCATGAACAAATCCGATCTGCTAGATGACGACGCGAGAGACAGGCTGAGGCGCATGTTTCCCGACGCGATCTTCATCTCGGCGGCCGATGGTGTTGGTCTCGATCGTCTCGTCAATGGCCTCAAAGAAAAGATCCGATCGTCGCGCACAACCGCATGGTTCGAGGTCCCTTTCGCCGATGGCCAGATCCGAAGCGATATCTATTCGCACGCCGAAGTGATTGATGAAGAGGGCTCAGAGAATGGCTGGCGCATCCATGCGCGCGTCACGCAGGAGGTACTGACTCGCTACGGTGGATTGATAGTTCAGGAGCAAGTCACCCCTTCTTGATCGCTGAGCGGATCCAGGCTCTGGTCTTCAAGTCCAACTGGTTCTCATCGAAACCGAATATCCGCTGAAGCGATTCCACCGCGGTTTTCTGCGCCAGCGTTGTCACCTCGGGTGAATCGTCCGATGCGATCTGGCCCTGAGGCAGGCGTTCGTAGAGCACGTTGGGGGGCACTGCTGCGAACGAATCGTAGAACTCGAAGAATCTCTGCCGGCCGAACGACTCGATGAGGAACAACGCACCGGCCTCGGAATAGGCGTATTCGTAGGTGGCCGCCTGACCAGTTGGATCGTGTGCTCCCAAAGATGAAGCCCGGTTCAGTTCGGCGAACGATATGGACTCGAACTTATGTTGATTAAGGCCAGCTCTCCAGACCGCAACGGGATGGGTTCCAGCAAGGAACATCGCGGCCGATTCGGTTACCCAGGCTGGCGTGAAGGGACGGGTCTCCGGCGCGAGCGCGAGATGCCCAAGCTCGTGCTGGAATGTCTCAACCGCCGAGCCGTCTTGATAAAGGCGCTGAAGATTCACGACGACCTGCCTGCCTTCGACCTTGATCTCGGTCGGGGTTACTTGGAAGCTGGTTTCAGCTTCAGCGATCGCGGTGTTGGGTGTTTCGTGAGCACTGAATGCCTGGTACTCGGCTCTGTCTCTTGCGAGCAAGAGTACTTGGACCTGGTCGATCGGTTGCGTCAGTTTGGACGACAATTCGCCGCGGGCTTGTTCAGCCAACTGCAAAGCCTTGCCAGGTTCAGGGGTGCCTGGGCGGTACAAGGCAAGGAAATGCTCGGACCTGGAACTGCCCAACGGGCCGTTCGCCCATATCGGCAGGCGCGCTCCTTGTTGGATCTGTACCTTGTCAACCTTGAAATTGTTGCCTCTTTGAGTGAGTGAATACGTGAGGGGGATGCGGAAGTGATTGTCGGCAGGCGGGCCCTCGTATTCGTAACCGATCTCGACGTGAAGTTCCGGTAAACGAAGAACGGTGTCGTTCACCTCATTGGTATTGACGGTCATCGTCACACCGGTAACCGGCGCAGAGACCAAGCCGCGGGCGATCGGGTCTTCGACCGCTCGCGCATCGGCGGAACTCGAGGCCAAGAACTGATCGACGTTCTTGGCCTCGAGGTTGAAAGCCTTTTGGGTGAAGAACCTGGTGATCAAGTCGGCGCGCGTTGGTGCAGGGTCTTTCGTCCTCGCCCCAAGAACGCAGCCCTGCAGGATCATTAGGACAAGAGCTGCGGTTAGCGCCCTAGTAACCGGCTCGATTCTTTTGGACGACCGATCACATCCTGCGAACGACCGCAACCACCTTGCCGAGGATGCGCAGGTCCGTTGGGACAGGGATGGGTTGCATGTTGGGGTTCTCGGGGATGAGTTCGATGCCGCTTCCGCTGCGCCTGAACCTCTTGACCGTCGCTTCAGCTTCGCCCGTCTCCCCGATGATCTGCGCGGCCACGATGTCCCCGTTCGCCGCATCTGGTTGCGACCTTATAACTACCAGGTCACCATCAAGGATACCGGCGCCGATCATACTTTCGCCCTTAACGGTCAAAGCGAAGTGGGGCGTGTCGCCCACGAACTCTTTGGGGAATGGCAAGACGCCGTCGAAATTCTGCTCTGCCAGTGAGGTTGGCCCTGCGGCGATCGAACCATAGATGGGTATGTTGCGGACAGCAGGCCGATCTTCGATATCGCCTAGTTGCTTCTCCCACTTGACCTCGATGGCACGAGGTTTGCTTGGGTCGCGTTTTAAGTAACCCAGCTCCTCCAGGGACCGCAGGTGACTGTGGACGGTGCTTGGGGAAGAAAGGCCAACCGCGTCGCCGATCTCGCGCACCGAAGGAGGGAAGCCGCGTGCTTCAACCGCCTCAACTATGAAGTCCAAGATCGCCCTTTGGCGCTCGGTGAGATCGGATCCGTCAAGAGTAGTCATTTCGCCTCCTTAACTTCCTTGTGTTCTCGTGCTTAGTTCGTGCCGGCGATCATATGTTCGATTGGGAGTGTAACAGCGGTAGGGGGCCGAGGCAAACATCTGTTCGACTTCTGCTTGACTCGAACAGATGTTCGGTAGATACTACTCCTATGGAAGCGAATATACGTTCCACTCGTGGACCCATCCGTCGCCTGAGGGCTGGCGCAATTCGCCTGGCTGTACTTGCCCTGATCGTGGGCATCCTGCTTGGGATGATCGTGCCGCGTATCTTCGCGGCCGACCGTTCTGTAACCTCAGGCTCGACTCACCCCGTGGTGCATGTAGTATCTACAGGCGAAACCTTGTGGGGAGTGGCTCAGCGATTCGGCGAAGGCGATCCCCGCAGGTTCATCAGCCAAGTCCAAGCCCTAAATGGCTTGTCCACCGGCCGGATCTTCCCCGGACAAAGGTTGATCCTTCCCCACAGCTAGTTTTTCGGCGTCTTTTGACAAACCGTCTTGACATCGAGAAATCCCAGGAGTGTAATTACACAGCTGTGTACCAGATGTAGCTATGGCGGGGTGCTGCTACCACTACATATTGGGGTAAAATAGTCCGGTTCGGTACGACTTTCCAGGTGCGAAACGCCTAAGGAGGGTCAAGAAGGAGGGTGCTTGTGGCGAAGACACGGGATGAGATTTCGGCAGTTGAGGGGGGCATCGAGGTATCTCGATTCTTTACAACCGAGGGTATCCACCCCTATGACGAGATCGAGTGGGAACTGCGTGACGCCCTCATCGGTTCAGCCCAGAAGGTTGCCTTCGAACAGAAGGGGATCGAGTTTCCGAAGTCCTGGTCGCAGAACGCCACCAACATCGTTGCTCAGAAGTATTTCAGGGGGCCGCTCGACACCCCCCAGCGTGAACGCTCGGTGAAGCAGATGATCAACCGCGTTACCGATTGGTACTCCGACAAGGGCCTGGTCGATGGCTACTTCCGGACAGCTGCCGACCTCCAGGCCTTCAAAGACGAGCTCACCTTCCTTCTCGTCCAGCAAAACATGGCTTTCAACTCCCCGGTTTGGTTCAACGTCGGACTGGTCGAACCTCCACGTGTGTCCGCATGTTTCATCCTCGACGTCGAAGACGAGATGGGATCGATCCTTAACTGGTACGTCGAAGAAGGCCTTATCTTCAAAGCCGGTTCGGGCGCGGGGATCAACCTTTCGAAGCTTCGCTCGTCAAAGGAACAGTTGACCTCAGGTGGCACGGCATCGGGTCCGGTGTCGTTCATGCGCGGGGCCGACGCGTCAGCGGGAACCATCAAATCAGGGGGCTCCACCAGGCGAGCGGCCAAGATGGTCGTCCTCGATGTCGATCACCCCGACGTCGAAGAGTTCATCAACTGCAAAGTGCGCGAGGAACGCAAGGCACGTGCGCTGCGCGAAGCAGGATTCGACATGGACCTCGACGGTGTCGATTCGCATTCTCTTCAATACCAGAACGCCAACAATTCGGTTGGCCTAAGCGATGAATTCATCCAGGCCTACCTGGCCGACAAAGAGTGGGAACTCAAGGCAGTCAAAGACAACTCAGTCGTGAAAACCATCAAGGCGAAAGAACTGATGCGCCAGATCGCCGACGCGGCGTGGGAATGCGCCGATCCCGGTGTGTTCTACCTGGGCACCATGAACCGTTGGCATACCTCTCCATCCGAGGGCCCCATCAGGGCAACTAACCCGTGCTTCCCTGGAGATACAAGGGTGCACACCGACAAAGGGATGATCAAGTTTGAAGATCTGGTCGTTCGAGCAGCGAGGGGCGAGACCTTCGGCGTATATACCCACGACGCGACCAACAAGGAAGCTCCGGCCGAAGCTGTCGAAGTCACAACCCCATTGCGATACATGGTTACTGGCATGAACGAGATCCTTCGGCTCGAGTTCTCCAATGGCATGGAGGTTCGCGCGACACCGAATCACAGATTCTTCACGACGAACCGAGGAATGGTTGCGGCATCGGACCTTGTGCCTGAAGACAACGTGAAGGTAGTGAACTTGGCAACGCCCGCGAGCATGGCGAGTTGGGCTCTACCGGAAGTGGCTATGCAGGCCTCGAAGAGGAAACGCAGCGAGCAGTACCAGCAGATGAACCTGCCCGAGAAATGGTCGGTAGATCTTGCCGACTACTTGGGCTGGCTCGTCGGCGACGGATGCTTCAGCGAAAGTGGATTCTCGACCATCTATGGGTCAGCGGAGGATCAAGAACACATCCTTCCCAGACATCAACGGTTTTTGACCGAACTGAATGGGGGCCGGGTCCCCAAGGTGGCGGTACAGACGAACGGAACTCAACAGCTTCGCGTGACGCGCCACGCACTGATCAGATTCATCGAAGCCTTGGGCCTGAAACGCGCTACCGCCGCCGACAAGAGGGTACCCGAAGCGATATTCGAAGCCCCAACCGAGATTCAAGCAGCGTTCTTGAGGTCACTGTTCGACGCCGATGGGTGCGTCTCAATTAAGCAATCGACCCAGGGTAGTCGCTATGTTGGCTTGTCCAGTCGATCGAAGAAGTTACTACAAGATGTCCAACTGCTTTTGAATTGCTTCGGGGTTGCATCTCGAATCTACAAGGAAAGTCGCAAGCCACGCGCGAAGGCATTCAAATACACGACGGTCGGCGGCGAGACAAGAGAGTACCTATCAAACCCCGGTTGGGATCTCCGTATCTTTGGTCGTTCGATTGGAGAGTTTGATGCCAGGATCGGATTCTCATTGCCCAATAAAGTCTCAAGGTTGAACGAACTTGCTCGGTACGAGTATCGCGACGTCGAGGCGCTTGTGCGGCTGCAATCTCGAGAGAGTAATGGCTTCGAACTGACTTACAATCTAACGGAACCCAGGAACCATTCTTACGCTGTCCGTGGTCTCGTAGTTGCTAACTGTGGCGAGTTCCTACGCCCCGCGAACACATCTTGTAATCTGGCCAGCCTTCGTCTTACCAAGTTTCTCGATGCCGAGGGCGTGTTCGATGTCAAAGCATTCGTCTCCGCATGCGAGACGACACTTACGGCCATGGACATCTCGGTCACCAATGCCGAATACCCGACAGACAAGATCACCAAGATGGTTACGCAATACAGGGAACTTGGCCTCGGCTACACCGACCTCGGCGCATTGTTGATGGACGAGGGCCTCGCGTACGACTCGGAGCGCGGGCGCGCGTGGGCCGCTTCGGTTACCGCGTTGATGGGTGGAGTTGCACAACGACGATCAGCAGAACTCGCTGCCGCTCTCGGGCCGTACCCAGGTTGGACCAAGCCGGGTAACCCCGAAGCGCATCTCGACGTGGTGCGTCGTCATCGTGAGGCCCTTTCTGGCATCGACCAGGCGCTCGCACCCACCGAGATCCTCGACGAAGCGCGCAAGGCTTGGGATCAGGCTTTGGAACTCGGCGAGAAGCACGGATACCGAAATGCTCAGGTCACACTGATCGCACCAACTGGGACGATCTCGTTCCTCATGGACGCCGACACCACTGGGATCGAGCCTGACCTTGCTCTTGTCAAGACCAAGAAACTGCTCGGCGGGGGCACCATGAAGATCGTGAATCAAAGGGTCCCCGCAGCCTTGAAGAGGCTGGGCCACGCGCCAGAAGAGATCTCCCAGATCGTCGCGTTCATCAGCGAGAACAACTCGGTCAAGGGGGCGCCGTTCGTCAAGAAAGAACACTACGCCGTCTTCGACTGCGCCATGGGAGAGGCCCCCATCCACTACATGGGCCACGTAAAGATGATGTCCGCGGTGCAGCCGTTCTTGTCAGGCGCGATCTCGAAGACTGTAAACATGCCCGAAGACGCATCGGTCGAAGAGATCGAGGGCCTCTACATCGAAGGCTGGAAGATGGGTCTGAAAAACCTTGCTATCTATCGCGACAACTGCAAAGTCGCGCAGCCATTGTCTGCCGACAAGAAGAAGACAGCGATCGAATCTAAATCCCAATCGGTTGTCGACCAAACCAAACCGGTTCGACGCCGGCTTCCTCGCAAGCGAAACGCCAAGACCATGTCGTTCAAGGTCGCAGACTGCGACGGCTACGTGATGGCCGGGGAATATCCCGACACGGGGGAACTCGGCGAGATCTTCTTGAAGGTCGCAAAGCAGGGGAGCACGCTTTCGGGAGTGATGGACGCATTCGCGATCGCCATCTCGATCGGCTTGCAGTACGGCGTTCCTCTCAAGGCCTACGTCGATAAGTTCATCAACATGAGGTTCGAGCCTGCAGGGATCACCGACGATCCCGACTTCAGGATCGCAAGCTCGATAATGGACTACATCTTCAGGCGCTTAGCGGCCGACTACCTAACCGAAAGCGAGCGAGAAGCGGTCAACATCAAGACCACCGCCGAGAGGCAGGCCTCACTCGATGGGGGAGTGCCCATCAAGACCAACGGACACACGACCCACGACGGCGGCACTTTTGAGATCGTAGAGAAGGTAAAGGTCGATGGCCCGCTCTGCTACACCTGTGGGGTCGAGATGCGTCCGGCCGGGTCGTGTTTCGTGTGCGAATCATGCGGGACGACCAGCGGGTGCTCTTGATAAACCATGCGCTGCCCCTTCTGTAACCATCCCGAAGACAAGGTGGTCGATTCACGCACGGCCGAAGACGGCAAGGCGATCCGACGCCGGCGGGAATGCTTGTCGTGTGGTCAGCGCTACACCACCTTCGAGCGCATCGAAGAAGTTCCGGTGCTCGTCCAGAAGCGGTCAGGCACGAAGGAACCCTTCGACAAGCAGAAACTCATCTCTGGTGTACGCAAGTCCTGTGCCAACCGTCCTGTGACCGAAGAGGACCTGGACAAACTTGCCGACGACGTTTTCGACGCGGTGCGCGCCGACGGCGACCCGGTCATCCAAAGCGCGGACCTTGGCAAAGAGATCCTTGAACGTTTGCGGAGCCTCGACGAAGTTGCGTACCTCAGGTTCGCAAGCGTCTACAAGGACTTCAAGGAACTCACCGACTTCGAAAAGGAGCTGGGTCTGCTGCAGAAGAAGATTCCTCCAAAAGCTCGTGCGGGGGCCTGATGACATTGGAGGTCTTAGTCAAAAGGATCGATCAAGGTCTTGCGATGCCGCGCTATGCGCATGCCTTCGACGCGGGCCTCGACCTATTCGCCGCCTGCGATGTGTCGATGAAACCCTTCGAAAGAGCCCTCATAGCAACGGGTATCTCGGTTGCGATCCCGGCGGGCTACGCGGGATACGTGCAGCCGCGCTCTGGTCTGGCCATCAGCGAAGGGTTGGGGATCTTGAACTCACCAGGCCTGATCGACGCTGGTTATCGTGCAGAGATCAAAGTCATCGCCATCAACCTCGACCCCAATCGCGTCATCGATGTAAAGCGCGGCGACAAGATCGCTCAATTGATGATCCTGGCGGTTCCCGAGGTTGCCTTGCGTGAAGTCGAATCGCTGCCATCGAGTGAACGCGGGCAATCAGGTTTCGGCTCGACCGGACGTTAGAGTCCCTTGGCCACGAATACCTGGCGCCCGGCTGACTGCGATCAAACGAACTGCAGCACCAAGAGCAAGATCGTCATCGCTATCACAATGAAGGCAGCCACCCATGTGAAGGCGCTGTAAAGGCGTCCGTTGGCGTGCTCACCCATGAGGCCCTTGTCGGCGGCGAGTCTCACGGTGTAGATCAAGATCACCGGCAGCAAGATCCCGTTCAACGTGTTGGCAAGGACCATGAGTTTCACCAGGTGGATATGGGGCACCAACGCTATCCCGGCGCCAACTCCGATAAGCAATGTGAAGATCGAATTGAAGCGCGGAGCCGATGACCAGCGTTTGCCAACACCAGACTCCCAACCGAATGCTTCGCAGACCACGTAAGCAGTTGACAAGGGAAGGATCGCCGACGCGAGTACGGAGGCGGCGATGAATCCGACCCCGAAGAGCGACTTCGCGTACCGACCCGCAAGGGGGCCGAGGGCCCGTGCAGCATCTGCAGCGGTTTCGATATGGATGTGTGTTGCGAACAAGGTGACGGCGGTCGCGACGATGATGAAGAAAGAGATGATGTCGGTGAAGATCGAGCCCGACACAACATCGAGCCGGGTGAACCGATAATCCGCGGGACTGGTCCCCTTGTCTCTGACGTAAGACTGGATGAAGAACTGCCCCCAAGGGGCGACCGTTGTACCGGTCAGGGCGATGGCCAGTAGCAGGAAGCCGGGCTTCTTGCTGATCGAGGGGACCACTAGGTTGTGAAGCACCTCCCCCCATGGTGGGTGCGAGATGAAGCCCGAAACGATGTAAGACAAGAAGAAGAAGACGAATACAAGAAACACTCGTTCGACTCTCCGAAACGATCCGCTCGAGATGAGCGCCCAGACCCCAAACGCCACGATAGGCACAATGATGTACTTGCTGAGGCCGAACAATTGGAACCCCGATGCGATGCCGGCGAACTCCGATGCAGTGACCGCGGTATTGGCAACGAGAAGCGTCGCGAGCGCGAACACGACCGCTCGGAGGCCAAACTCTTCCCGGATCAGGTCGGCGAGTCCTTTGCCTGTGACCGCGCCCATGCGGGCACCCATCTCTTGAGTTACGGCGAGCAAGACGGTCAAGATCAGCAAGATCCAAAGCGTGTGGTAGCCGAATTCTGCGCCGGCGATCGAATAGGTCGTAATGCCACCGGCATCGTTGTTTGCCATCGCGGTGATCAGGCCCGGTCCCATGACCGCGAGATAAGCGAAGATGGGGATGCGGGGGCGTCTCGGTATAGGTATGCGACGCAGCATTCGAGACTCCTGCAGTCCGGGGACCCCGGAATCCTAACCGTAGCGTGCCTGTCGCGAGGGCTGGTACGATTCATTCCCTGCGGACGTGGCTCAGTGGTAGAGCATCACCTTGCCAAGGTGAGGGTCGCGAGTTCGAATCTCGTCGTCCGCTCCAATGTGATGTCGCGGAGCATCGTGGACACATGTGTCAGGGCATCGTGGACGGTTTCTTGAAACTTTAGGGGACGGGTTCCAGTAGAGCGCACCGTTCATTCTCGACCACTGATCTTTATCAGGCTTCCGGGCTCGCTCTCGGTCAGTTTCGCTATTAGGTTTGGTACGAGAAGCATCAGGTTTTCGACTCGGTTGCTCCTTGCCCTCAGGATCGCCACCGTCAGAGGCAACATATCGGTGTTCTGCTCGAACTCGAAGCCCTTATCCACCGTGATGAAGGCGTCGAACCCTGCTTCAGCACCCCGCTGAAGCAGCTCAACATTGCGGACACCTGCCCAGCCCATCGACTGTGCAGTCTCGACCGCATGGCCCGTGAGACTCGCAGCTAAGGTATGAGGGACCGACTCATCGAGTAACAGTCGCATGCTTGCCCATCAACTCAGCCGCCTCTTCAAGGGCGGCGACAGCTTGGTCGCGGGTCACCGTTGGGAAATGCTCAAGGAAACGCTCCAAGGGATCGCCCGCCTCGATATAGTCGAAGAGGTTCTGCAGCGGCACGCGCGTGCCGCGAAAGACCGGGGTGCCGTGCATCACTTCAGGATCAATATGGATAACAGAGGATCCGTTCTTGGGGGCATCTGTCATGACCTCCATTCTACTTCCCCCGAGAGGACTAGCTACGTCGTGGAATGTCCGCGAAAAGTGCGCGGCTCATGGCCGATCGATGCCATTCGTTGAATATTGTCCTGATGCGTCGCCGCAGGTCACGCGCCATTTGTCCTGGTCAGGACGTTGTGGCGATTGATTTGCCGAAGTGAGGGTCGCGAGTTCGAATCTCGTCGTCCGCTCCAAGAATGATTCCCGTGCGATTGACCCTTTTGCGGAAGCCCGCCCTTAGTCGGACACCAACTTTAGGGGCCCCCTTCAGAGTCGTTGCAAGTGCCAAAACGAGGCGGTCCCGTCCATCGCGGGGGCCCTCGCGGGCTTCCGAAACACATGCCTTGTCCAGGAGATTCGAATTCCACGTCGAACTAAGTTGGCAGACAGGTTACTGAGCGGGGAGACAGATTGAGCCGGCGTTCACCTGCGGTATTTGCAATCGTATTCCTGCTGGGCACCATGCTGCCGGCAAGCCGCGTCTTGGCGACCGGCAGCTACTACGGGGACCGTTACCGGAGTTTTCTCCTGAACCGGCGATGTTTACAAGGTTCGTGGTGGGCAACGTTGCCTGAGCGGCTCGGCCGCTGGTCATCGATCAGCGGGCGGCCATCGATCAGCTACACAAGAGCGGCGCTCCAAGCGGATTGATGATTCCGGGGCTGAGGGCAACCGTCGAGAGTACGGGCGTCGATGATGCGTCGTTGGGATCGGATCCTCCTTGGAAAGTATGGCCCGCACAATCGCCACCGAGAACTTCGAATCCATCTCCGAAACCGTCGCCATCCGTATCAACCTTAAGTGGGTCGCTCCGATACTGATTGACTTCCTGACCGTCATTCAACCGATCATCGTCTGAATCCCTTTTGAGGGGATCCGTGTGGTACGTATTTAGCTCGGCACCGTCGTTGAGGCCGTCCGCGTCGGTGTCGGCTCTGAGCGGGGCGGTGTGATGAAGGTTGACTTCCTCCCCGTCGGTCAGTCCATCCCCGTCACTGTCTCGATTGTAGGGATTCGTTCCGATCCGAGCCTCAGTGCAGTCGGTCAAACCATCGTCGTCCGAGTCATGACATCCCATGACTTGATCGATGTGTGTGGTGGTTTGACTGGCCAGGACTTGAACGAGATCGGCCGAAGAGAAGTCGGGCTTGTCGTGATACCAGACGGTGGGGAGGGGGTTGGGGACACCGCCGCAGTCATAGAACTGAACCTTGATGCTGCCCGAAGGTACCTCGCGTATCGTGTACATGCCATCGGAATCTGAATATCCCCGACCAACCTGTTGCTGTTGATCGTTCACCGCGGACACGCATATTCCTCCTACTGGATTTCCACTGGCCTCGGTAATCCGTCCGCTTATCGAACCAGCTCGGTGGAGCCCGATGTTGACCCGCGTATCGGATCCCTCTGTGACCACGACCGAACCGACAGACTGGTTGGCGTACTGGCCTGAGTTGTCGTAGAAATCCGCTGTGTAAGTTGCTTGGGCTAGTCCGCGAATGGTGTATCGGCCATCTGGGCCCGTGTAAGCCCACCCGTAAAGGGAGTAGGAGGAGTCATGCGCCGAAACAGCTACATTGGAAAGGGGACTTCCTGTGTCTGCGTCGGTCACCAGCCCACTTATCGACCCCCCGGTCGTGAGCGCGACGTCAATCTGAGCTTCGGACTCATTCGTGATCATGACGGAGTCGCGCTTGGCCCCAGCATGTCCACCCGACCAATCCTGAAACATGACGGTGTAGGCGCCATCCGCCAGACCGCCGATCGAATAGGTACCATCGCTGCCGGTGGTCGCGTATCCGTCACTGGAGTAGCTTGAGGCCCGCGCGCGCACGCTGATGTTGGAAAGTGGTTGTCCAGTCGCCGCGTCCGTGACGGTTCCCCGAATCTTGCCTCCAACCACGAGTGTCTCGTCTATTCCCGTGCGCTGCTCTGCCGGACCGAGTTGTATGGGTTCGGCAGACGAGTAATCGAACTTGTGGTCGTACCACATCGATAGGTACTGCCTTGGTTGGTTGCAGTCATAAAAACCTACTTTGTAGGAGCCCGCACGCAGTCCTCCGATTTTCCAGGCGCCCGCCGCGTCCGTCCGCGCCGAGCCGTAATAATCTCCGGAGACCGAAATGCATATTCCCTCGATCGGCGCCAGGCTTGTGGAATCGGTCACCAGTCCAGAAATGGAAGCCCCGATGCTCATGTGAGCTCCGATCCCGGCGGTTGTTTGCCCTTGGGTAACCCCGATCGGATCTGCATCGCCGCTGCTCGCGTGGCCGTCATACCATTCCGATACATACATCCTTGCCGAATTGCAATCGGAGAGGCCCAACTTGAACTGACCGGATAGAAGACCGCGTATGACGAAACTTCCATCCGGGGCGCTCCTCGTCGAGCTCGAGTTGGCCCCGGACGCGCTCAGGCAGATGCCTTCTAGTGGAGTTCCGGTGTCTCGGTCGGTAACCGAACCCGAAATCGACCCGCCAAATTCCATCGCAGCATCGATGCCAGTGATTGCTGCTCCGGTCGCGACCCAGACATGATCGGCAGATTCCCAATCGGGCTTGTTGTTGTACCACTGCTCGATATATCCGCCGCCGCTGCAATCAGAAAAGCCGACGCTGTAGTCGCCCTCGAACAATCCGCCAAGGGTCCAAGTGCCGTCCGCCCCGGACTGAGCAAGGACTTCGCCGCCGGGGTTTGATGGCTGACTCCCGCCACCTGCCTCAACACAGATCCCTTGAAGAGGATGTCCGTCAGAGACGTCGCTTACCGTTCCGCTAAGCGAGCCCCCGACTTCAAGTGTCACATCAACAGAGGTGGTTGCTTCGGCCGCGACCGAAATATTGCCTTGACTCTTCATCAGATAGCGGGCGGGAGAGTTGCAATCCCAAAACCGAACCTCGTAACTAGAGGAGGCAGGTAAGTTCTCTAGCGAGTAGGAGCCATCAACGTTGGTAACGGTGCTAGAACCTGCAGGGGAAGCGTCCACGCAGATGCCTTTGACTCCAAAACCCGTGTCCGCGCCCGAAACCGTTCCTGATATACGGCCGTTGGATGACTCGGCATGCACCGATCCAGCAGGCACGACTATGCCCGCAACCAAAAGAACGGCAATCAGTAGAGACTTACGCAACCCCCGACCCCTTTCGAAATCCTGGTCACTATTTCTACGCGGGTCCCCTGAATCCCTTTTTTTGCCACCACGTATAGCCAATTTCCTTAAAGGCTTCTCTGGAGGCACATAACGTGTGCTACTATCGGCGCTGTGGTCATAGATTCTTCCAGTCTTATCTCGCTCGCCCGGTCGGGACTGCTTCCGCTCTTGGCGCGGCTTCCGATAAAGCCAGTGATCCTCGATGTGGTGGAACGGGAAGCGGTAGAGGAAGGGCTGACGCGGGGCCACGCCGATGCAGCCGCAATCGAGAGTGCCATTTCATCGTTCACACGGGTTGCGACGCCGCAAGAGGCTTCGGCCGACAGCGAGGTTCTGAACGCGGCCGTGGCATCCGGCACTCTGGTCGCCAACGATCTTGCTCTCGGCCGGCGCGCACACAACCTGGGAGTGAAGTGGCTGCGCACCGCGGACCTAATTGTGCTGCTCGTCGAGACGAGAGCAATGACATCGCGTGAAGCGCGAGAAGCTATCTCTGCCTTGGTGGCGGCGGGAAGGTTAAGCGAAGAACTTTCGGCTGAATATCTCAAGGAGCTGACGTGAAACGCGCCGTCAGGATCAACGCCACTATGGATGAAGAATTGCTGCGCCGACTCGATGCTTTCGCCCAAACTCGTTACGAAGACCGCTCGACCGCCATCCGGCAATTGGTCGACTTTGCTTTGCGTGAGCTATCTCAACGAGACGCCGTTGATGCTTACAGGGCAGGGCGATTGACCATTCGAGAGTTTGCACGCTCCCTTGGTCTGGATGTGTGGGGGGCGCACGATCTGCTTGCAGTCCTGGGCGTGCCGGTGGCGCAAGGCGCAAGAGGCGAGAGCCGGGCGGGCTTGGACGAACTGCTCAAGTCCTTGGGAAGACAGAGATAGGGCTTCTTCCTTCATGAACTGACTGGTGTCATGATACCTGGTGTCATGTCCCAGGCTGCGGTCTTGCTGCGTAGAACCCGAAGCTTGCTCCCGACCGGGGTTCCGCTGTCGGACGGCGATTGGCAAAGGCGCCACCGCGGGATCGTCATGCTTCTTGCCCTTCATGTGTTGATCATTCCAACGTTCGGATCGATTCGGGGCTACCACGCCGGCCACATGGTCCTGGAAACACTTCCGATCCTTCTACCGGCGCTCGTCGCGTCACGTAGCGCCCTCCAAAGATCCGTCCGGATGGCTTCCGCAACATTCGGGCTTTTGAGTTCATCTGCGATCTTGGTTCACCTTTCCGGTGGAGTGATCGAGATGCACTTCCACTTCTTCGTGATGGTAGCGGTCATCACCCTGTATCAATCTTGGATGCCGTTCCTGTTCGCAATCGGCTATGTGGTACTTCATCACGGTGTGATGGGGGTGATCGATCCATCCAGTGTTTATAACCACGCTTCTGCCATCGAACACCCGTGGCGATGGGCCGCTATCCATGGCGGTTTCATCCTGGCTGAAAGCGCAGCATGTCTTACCGCTTGGCGTTTGAATGAGGTATCTAGAGTCAAGGCCGATGAATCCCATCAGCAGCTCGCAGCGCTGGTGCAATCCTCGGACGACGCTATCGTGGGTCTTCTTCCGAACGGGCGGATCCTGAGCTGGAACCCTGGGGCCGAGAAACTATTCGGGTACTCCGAAACGCAGGCGGCCAGCCAGCCCTTCACCATGCTCATGCCCGCGGATCGGGTCGAGAGCGAGAGTCAGATCCTCGATGCCTTCCTCGAAACGAATGAGGTCCAGCGATACGAAACCAGGAGTCTTCGCAAGGACGGAACTTTGGTAAATGTGGCCGTGACCCTGTCTCCGATACGTGATGAATGGGGTTCGCCGATAGGCGCATCCGCGATCGCCCGCGACATCACCGAAAAGACACTGGCAGAACGTGAACGCGAAGAGTCTCTATCGCTTCTTAGCGCAACCCTGGAATCCACCGCTGACGGGATCTTGGTTGTCGATCTCGATGGACATATCGTCAGCTTCAACCAGAAGTTCCTTGAACTTTGGCAGATCCCAGAAGAGATCGTGGCATCGGGTGATGACGACCGTGCGATCGACTTCGTTCTGGGTCAGTTGAAGTATCCGGATGAATTCGTTGCCCAGGTCAAGAATCTCTACGCCAAGCCCCGTGACAAGAGTTTCGATGTTCTGGAATTCAATGACGGCAGGTACTTCGAAAGGTATTCATTGCCGCAGGAGGTGGGCGACCGGAGCGTTGGACGTGTTTGGAGTTTTCGTGATGTAACCGATCGTGAACAGTCCAAGAGAGCCCTTCAGGATGCTTTCCAGCGCGAGCGCGAAGCGGCTGAGAGCCTGCGCGGACTTGATGAGATGAAAAACGCGTTTCTCGAGGCAGTTTCACACGAGCTTCGCACTCCGCTGACGAGCGTTCTTGGCGCCGCAGTCACTTTAGAAACGCGCCGCGGTTCTTTATCCTCCAGAACCCAAACTGAGATGTTTCAAAGTTTAGTAAGGAACGCTCGCAAGCTCGAAAGGCTGCTATCGGACCTTCTGGACCTCGACCGCATGCTGCGCGGCGTGCTTCAACCATCGCTAGAGCCAACGGACATAGCGAGCCTGATCCGGGCGTCTGTCGACGAGGTCGAGTCGAAAGACCACCATGTGCAGGTTCGGGTGGAAGATGTCATCGCTTCGATCGATGCGTCGAAGATACAAAGGATCGTCGAGAATCTCGTCGCTAACGCAGTCAAGTACACGCCTTCGGATACGAACATCTGGGTGACAGCCAACAGATCGCCCGAGGGCATCTTGATATCGGTCGAAGACGATGGGCCTGGCGTGGCAGAGGATTTCAGGAAGAGCGCGTTCGAACCTTTCCGCCGGGGCGGGCAGAACTTGCACTCGCCGGGGACCGGCATAGGCCTTTCCCTGGTTGCCAGATTCGCCGAACTGCATGGCGGTAAAGCATGGATCGAAGATCGCGTCGGTGGCGGTGCAGCGTTCCGCGTGCTGCTTCCTTGCGTCGTGACCGAGGTGAGTTCCCAGGTAGCAACTGGATCGGCCTAATGAACTCGTGTGCCCGTCCAGATTCTTGTTCGGGCCGGCAGGAACTCGGGCAGCGACGTCGAATCCAGAGATAGGCCGATAATCCCGCGCCAGCGGACATAGCCCAGTAGCTTGCCTGCAAGACCTAGCTGGGCTTCGAGAGAAGGGTTCTAACAGATGCGTCGAGCTGCGATTTTCAAGATCATCACTGTAGTTGCTCTGCTTGGAGCGCTTGCTGTGCCGTTGTCGTCGATGGCGGTGCCCGACCCAACCATCGCCGCCGGATGCGATCCGATCGATCCGAAAGCATGTCTCTTTCCGTTCCCCAACGACCTCTACACGCGCGCTGACGCGACCACAGCCACCGGACTGCGTTTGAATCTCCTGGCGTCGGCTATGCCTCGAAATGCTGCTGGCAAACCGATCAACCCCATCGAATACAACCGCAACGACGGGTTCTCTCCCGGATCAGTTCTCGAGACCTTCGTCCCTGGTATCGATCTAGAGCAGACGGGGGCCCCCTCGATCAAGGACCAGCGCACGTCACTTTCAGCTTCGTCTCCCATAGTAGTGATCAATGCCAGTACTCTGAAACCCCATCCGGTGTGGGCGGAACTTGACTCTCAAGCGATCAACGACGGCGTTCGCAACGACGGTTCCCGCACGCTGCTCATCCGGCCCGCGATCAACTTCGATGAAGGCACTCGCTACGTCGTCGCCCTTCGCAACCTGAAGGACGCTAACGGAAACGTCATACCTGCCAATCCTTACTTCGCTGCGCTTCGCGACAACACCCCAAGCGATGACCCAGCACGCGATCTTCTGCGCAAACCGAACATAGAGAGAGTGTTTGCCACGCTTGGATCGGCGGGGATCGCTCGGGGCGATCTGTTCCTGGCCTGGGACTTCACCGTCGCGAGTGAGCGCAATCTTCTCGAACGAGTTTTGTCGATCCGCGACCAAGCCTTTGCCTCACTTGGCGACACCACGATGGCCGACGGCATCGTCCAGGGCAATGCTCCGACGTTTCGCATCACCTCGGTAACCAACAACGCTTTGTCGGACGACAGCAAGATCTCGCGGTCCGTACAGGGCGTTTACACCGTCCCGAACTTTCTATCGACTCCAGGAGCTGCTCCCGGCGGAGGATTCATATATGGGCTCGACGGTTTGCCCATCCGCAACCCAGCCGACGCCGTCGCAACTTTCACTTGCAGCATCCCGCGCTCCGTTCTATCCGATGGCGCTAGCTCGAGCGCTACCGTGAACCCTGGTCGTCCAAGTCTGTACGGTCACGGTTTGCTCGGAACTCAAAGCGAAGTCACGGCTGGCAACGTGAAAGACATGGGCAACGAGCATGCGTTCGTGTTCTGCGCGACGGAATGGGCTGGCATGTCCACTTACGACGCTGGCAATGTTGTGCACTCCATCGCTGATCTATCAAACTTTTCTACGATGGCCGACCGCATGCAGCAAGGGTTCATCAACATGCTGTTCCTGGCTCGATTGATGATTCATTCTCAGGGCTTTGTCTCCGATGCAGCGTTCCAGGGTCCGGCAG
The DNA here is from genome assembly GCA_046262935.1 of Actinomycetota bacterium. Classification (GTDB taxonomy): domain Bacteria; phylum Actinomycetota; class CADDZG01; order JAHWKV01; family JAHWKV01; genus JBHELT01. Next base: position 22,025 of record JBHELT010000095.1, read on the forward strand.
GAGAATCGCTGATCAACACCAGCGAAGTCTTCTATGACGGCAATAGTCAGGGCGGGATCATGGGAGGTTCCTTGGTGGCGATCTCTCCGGACATCCGTCGTGGTGTGCTTGGCGTCACAGGCATGAACTACTCGACCCTATTGGACCGAAGTGTCGACTGGGCAACGTACTACACGGCTTTCGCTCAGACTTATCCCAACAGACTAGACCAGCAACTATGTTTCGCATTGATGCAGTTGCTGTGGGATCGCGGTGAGTCGGATGGTTATGCCCACCACATGACCGATGACCCGCCGGCGAACACTCCGGCTCATCAAGTGTTGATGCACATCGCGGTGGGGGACCATCAAGTGGCGAACATCACTGCGATCATCGAGGCGCGGACCAACGGAGCGGCGATCTACCAACCGGCGGTGGATGCATCGAAGCTTCCTTCCGGCGCCATTCCTTTCTGGGGACTTGCCGATGTTGCGACCCTAGGTGCTGGATATACCGGGTCGGTCATGGTGTTCTTCGATGATGGCAACGATTGGGCACCGCTCGACAACATCCCAGCCAGCCAAGGCGGCGACCCTCACGGTCGGCCGCGGGGCAATGCTGCGGCTCGCATACAGAAGGCCACTTTCCTGCAGACCGGTGGCTACTTCGTCGACGTCTGCTCGGGACTTTCCTGCAAGACGCGCTGAGCCCCTTGATACCCAGGCAGGGCAAGGAGCCTTCCGCGTAAGGCGTCGCTCGCTTCACGGTTGGGTCTTTACAGATCGGGCCTCTTCCCCCTTGTTGTTGTACCTAGATTGAAGGAAATATGTAGTCAGGGGCGCATCCGGTCACTTTGAGTGCCAGCCCATGCGCGGAGTCGCCGAAATGGGACTAGTCCTTTGGGGTCATCTTCGAAAACGGCCTCCTACAAGGGTGCATTTAGTGCCGATGAGGTTCTAAATGGAGGCATGCATATGTTGACGGTGGCGATTGTTGACGATGAAGCAGACCTGCGCGGACTCGTAAGGACCTTACTGGCGGACGAGCCTGCTATCAAGGTTGTTGGCGAGGGTGGCAACGCAGAGGAAGCCATAGATCTGGCGATGAACAAGTGCCCCGACGTCATGATCCTCGATCGGATGATGCCCGGACAGGATGGGCTTGCGGCCATACCGAGGATCCGTGAGCTTTCGCCGAACACCAAGATATTGATGTTCACCGCCGCTCCCGAACGGTCGCTTTTCGATTCCACCACTCTCGCGGCACCAGACCGATTGATGGGCAAGACCGAGTCTGTACTGGCTCTTGTACCGGCGATCATGGAGCTCGGTGCTATGGAAGGCACTTCGCTCTAACGGGGCTTACCTGGGGCCAGCGCGGTTAACCGAAGCCAACTGGACTAGTCCGGTGGAACCCTGAAACCGGGCAAGGGGATCGTGTACTTACCTCGACGTCCGCGAGCCAAGATCATCTGCGCTGCTTTTGCGTAAGTGGAGCCGTGCTCGATATCGAGGCGATCGCATAGGTTGTTAGGCATCACCTCCGTACATTTCCAGAGCTTGCCTAACAGCCTCGTGAGTTGCCATTCGTCATTCTTGTCGCCGACGTCGTAAACGATCTCGTTGTAGGGATATAGGTGGCGTTCTTTCGACTCCCAGCCCCAACCTTCTACCCAATGTTGAAATGCGTCCTTGATGTACTCGGGTGCCTCGGCCATGGTTTCCTCGTTTCCAGTGGAACAGGTGTATTCAATCAGTTCTGCCCGTCCCCGAACTGCCCACACATATAGGATGTGGCGCTATGGCTAGAGCCTCGGCAACAACTATCGAAAATTACCTAAGCACCCTCTGGGACAAGAAAGGCACGGACATCCTGTTCACCGCAGGAAGCCCGCCTTTGCTTCGCATAGACGGTGTTCTTAGCCCCATGGATGGTGCTCCGTCGCTCAGTCCAGCCGATACGGAGAAGATAGTGGCCGGAGTTCTCACAGAGGACATGGCAACCCAGTTCAAAGCTTTCAAGGAACTCGATTTCTCGTTCAACTGGAAGAGCATCTCCCGGTTCAGGGCAAACGTTTTCCTTCAGAGAGGATCCATGGCCATGGCGCTTCGACTGATCCCATATGCCATCCCATCCTTCGAGGAATTGGGCCTGCCTGATGTGGTTGAAAACTTCGTGAAACTGCCACAGGGTTTGGTGCTGGTAACAGGGCCGACGGGGGCCGGAAAGTCGACCACCCTTGCCTCGATGATCGACTACATCAACGACCATCGTGCATGTCACATCCTGACCATCGAAGACCCGATCGAGTACGTCCACCGTCACAAGAAGGCCGCGGTCAATCAGCGCGAGATTGGCGAAGACACCAGCTCTTTCGCTCGGGCGCTCCGCTCGGCGCTGCGTGAGGACCCTGACGTACTTCTGGTAGGGGAGATGCGAGACCTTGAGACCATCCAGACCGCACTCACGATCGCGGAGACCGGCCACTTGGTGTTCGCAACCCTTCACACCAACGACACCGCACAGGCCCTCGACCGCATCGTAGATGTGTTCCCCGGCGAATACCAGACGCAGATCAGGGTTCAGCTGGCGAACTGCTTAGCCGGCGTGATGTACCAGCAGTTGATGCCCCGCGTCGGTGGGGGCAGGGTCGCAGCATTCGAGGTGATGGTCGCGACGCACCCGGTGCGAAACCTGATCAAGGAAGGAAAGACCCGCCAACTTCGTAACGTTGTCGCAACGGGCCAGCGTGATGGCATGCAAACCTACGAGGCTTCTCTAACCCACCTGCTCGGTGCCGGTTTCATCACATACGACGAAGCGATCTCTCGCAGTCTGTATCCCGGAGAGATCAAGGCGCCTAAGTCGGACGATGAGGGTTTGCCCAAACGGAGGCTTCGCCACTAGGGAGAGTGGTTGTGCGCCGGTCGTGCGAAAAGGCCCCCAAGAAGGGGGCCTTTTCGCACGAGGGTCAGGTTAGCAGCCCGCCAGCGTTGAAGTTACGGTCGATCCGGTCCATGAGATCGAGTAGACACTGCTCGACGGCCACGCTTTCAAGTAACCGTCAGTCACCAGGCTGCCTGAATTGCTGCTCTGAGCGGCTGGGTTCGTGCCGTTTTTCGCAAGAGATGCTTGCGCAGCGATCTCAACGCTCTTCTTGTCTGATGAGCAAGCCTTCGCGGTTGCATCGCCCTTGAAGGTTGAAACGCCAAAGATCACGATGGCGGCGAGTATTCCCAAGATGATGATCACGATCAGCAATTCGATGAGAGTGAATCCCTCTTCTCTGCGTAACTTCTTATTCATTGCAACCATCCCATTCTCCTTTCGGGTTCAGTTCCATTACGTCGGCTTTCGTCCCTGTTCACCACCTCCTGGTATCTCATCTAATGATCGACCAGGAAGTGACCGTCACCGTGCTTCCTGGGTTAGTACCTGCTAGATCCGAATAGATGACGACTGACCTCAGTCTCGAACGAGTTGTGCATCCGCTTGTGATGTCGCATTGAGTTACCTTCGCTTCGAACAGAACCTTGCGGTCGGCTGGAGCACCCCCGCCCTGAGGGAGTTGGAATGCTGCGAGTGGGCAGGCACATGATGGAGTTATATCCGCGACAACACTACGCAAGACGGCGCCGCGGCCAAAAACCTGATTGGACGAAGATGTCAGATGAAGGTCGAGGCGCGCCCCAGGTGCATAGAAGGTTCCATTGAACCCCATGTTGGGCGATCCACTGGTGGTTATCATCGAACACCCTGCGGTGATCAGGATGCAGCCGGTCTGTGAGGGCAATCCACCCGGGGCATGGTACGACAAGAGCATCTGGGCGCCGTCGAGCGAGACGACCGGATCCGAGCCGCCCGTTCCTCTGACGGCACCGAAGGTTACCGTCACCCCGTTGTTGAAGTTGCTCGATGTGAAGTTGGAGGTGAGATCCAAATCGTCTTCATGCAGGGGGTTAGAGGGCGAGAGGTTAGTGACGTTGCTCGTCGTTCCAACCGTGGTTGTCACCTTCAGTGTGGTTACTTTCCCTGGGTTTGTTTCCGAGTGGGCGACCCTTAAGATCAGGGCGTCGATGATGGAACCGGCTGGCACCAGGGTAGAGGTGGCGTATCCAGTCAACCTGAGTTGACCACTGGAGCCATTCGTTGTCAGCGTTACGTCAGATGTGGCGCCATCTATCGAAAGGGCAGAACTAGTGACGGTGAAAGAGACTGAGCCGGTGTTGGTTGCGGAGGTGGGCTTCATGTATGCCTTGGGGCCAACGCCGTATATGGCGATCTGTTGACCACCGGCGGGTACGTTGGTGCCCGCACAGACCTCCACGCCTGCCTGGGTGGTGGTGAAACGACTCTGCTTGCCGAAGATGAATTGGGTTCCTGGAACATCATTTCGGCAGCCACCCGGGAAGGGGACCGTAGGCTCGGTCAGCGACAACGGGTCCCAACCATTGGCCAAGCCGCCTATGATCGTGGCCTTGTTGGGGATCGTCCAAGACCCGCTGATGTCCGTGAAATCGAAATAATAGGTGCCCGGCGGAAAATACATCTTTGGGTTGGCCGACCCGGGGCAACTGTTGAAGGCGTTGTTCAGCTGGGTCCCGGAGAACGATCCTGGAACGAAGGTCAGAACGTGGTTGGCACCGCAGGGACTACTGACCGTACCAGTCGGCGGTTGGACCGTGATGCGTGGGGCATATCCGGGATCAGGCTGCGACGACCCCGCCCCGCAGTTCTTTGTTCCCGTCGCGGTAATGGTGCCGGTGCATCCTAACCTTGCGGAAACACTTCCAGTCACCGTGAACGATCCAGGGTTGGGGTTGATATTCGTGTTCGAGAACACATCTCCGTCAAGATACTTAGTTCCATTGGAACCTGCGGAGATTCCGTCTTCAGCCGTGATTGGGAATTCTCCCAATGTCAGTAGTGAGAAATTAGGGAAATCGATCCCTTTCGATCCCGCCCCTCCTGCGGATGCACCGCTGCCCGCCAAACCGGCACACGTGACGGTCGTGGTCGTGCCGTTACCATCGGTCATCGTGAAGGTTGGGCATGCGCCACCGCTCCTTCCCAATGACGCGTTCTTTCGGATGTTGTTGATAGCCGCTTCGACGGCACCATCTGCATCGTAGACCGCGCTTCGTTGGCTACTGATTGCAAGGGTCTGTCTTATGCTCGTGTCGCCGAAAGCGAGTACAGCACCGATGATAAGACTAAAGAACAGCAGGAATATCAGTGCGAGTATCAAGGCCGATCCTTGCTCATGGGTACCTCGGGCTCTTTCGCGGAGCTTGGTTCTTATCGCGATCATGATGACCGCCTCTTGCCGGATACCTGATACGAATACCCAGATATATCCGTCACGGTAATCGTGACATTGGTAGGTGAACCGCATGAAACGGGCGTACAAGCCAAGGTTGGATTAACTGTTACTCCGCCGCCGCAAGCAGTGGCGAGCGGAGCCGAGGGAAGCGTCGAGCAAAGCGAACCTGCGATCACCTGACCTGAGTCGACCACTGCTCCGTTCTGGCACGTTCGTCGCAACAGTTGGAACTCGCCGTTGGTCTTGGGGTCGGTGCTGGTTACAGTGGTCGTTACGTATGAAACGGTATTGACCGTAGAGGTTACGGCCGAGATAACAGTGTCAGTTGATCGAAAGCTAACGATCGAAGGGGCACTGCCACAACGGATCTGTGTCCCCGTCGGGCAAGAGGTGCTCGGGCTGGATGGATCCCCAAGACAGATATCCGAGTATCCCTGAACGTCACTGCCGAAATAGGCGGAAGCTGCCGCGGCATCGTCAGATTCCAAGAAGCGTTGATTCGTTGCATCGATGTTGTTCAAGAAGGCGAATGTCGCCGTCGTGAGCGCTCCGATGACGATGCCGAGGATAGCGATCACGATGATCAGTTCTATAAGAGTGAATCCCTCTTCACCGCGTCTCGTCATCGCGATCATGGGGCCCTCCGAATCACTTTGACCGTCTGGGTCACTTGATGCGTTGCGCCGGAAGGTCCGCTCACTTGTAGCGTCAACCGCTGAACACCAGGGTCCGAGGTCGGCGTGGCACACGGGATCGGTGATGGAACAACGTTCCCCGAAACCGTGGACGTCGCCAGATACTCGACCGCAGTCACTGACACCGAATAGTTTTGATTCGGAGAGGCTGGTGTGAACCCCGATGCATTGTTGTACGCGGTTCCTGATGCTGGACAAGGAACATAGGAGGTCCCCTTGATGGCCTCGGAGTAATTCCGCAAGACAGTCTCTGCATTTGCTCTCTTGCGGTGGATGTCTGATGCGAGGATGCTCGTACCCATCGCGCCAAGTATCGACACGAATGCGATACCCATGATGGCGACCGTAATGAGTACCTCGATCAGGGTCAGGCCCAGATCCGATCTTGGCTGCCGCGTAAAACGGCGCACCGTTATAGGCTCCCGACCTGTCGGAATATTCCGTACATCGCGGACACCACAGCGACCGCGACGAAACCTACCAAGAGTCCAACGCCGATCAGAACAGCTGGTTCAAATAAGGTAGTCATCCTCTTGATCTTGTAAGTCAGCTCTTGTTCGTAGAAACCTGCGGCCGTCTCGAGTTGCTCGTCGAGGGTTCCGGTGTCCTCTCCGACGCGCACCATCTGTACTACGGTGCTTGGGAACAGCGAAGTTCGCGAAATGGGGGCGGAAAGCCCTTCGCCTTCGAGCATCGCATCGGTGACCTTTTTCAGGCCTCTTTCGTACACGATGTTATTTGCGCTTTCGGCAACGACAGTCATCGCCTCTGGCAGGGGAACTCCAGCTTGAACCATCGCAGACAAGATCCTGCAGAACCGTTCGATGATCGCGAATCGCACCACCTCACCCACTACAGGCAGTTGGAGAACGAGTTTGTTCATCGCTCCCCTGCCCGCGCGTGTCTTCAAGCTTAGATATACGAACAAGATGAGCAGCAGTAGGCCACCAAGGATCGCCCACCACCAGCTGGAGATGAAACCAGTAATGGAGATCAATATCCTTGTTGCGAGCGGTAGCTTGGCGCCCAAGGACTTGAAGAACTGCTGAAATCTTGGAACTACGAAGACCGTCATTACTACGATCGTGACAAGAGCCAAGACCAAGATGATTGTTGGATAAGCCAATGCCGACCGGATCTTCTGTTTGGCTTCAAGGTCGCGTTCTAGGTACCCAGAGAGTTGGCTGAGCACGGTGTCGAGCCGACCAGTCAGTTCCGCGGAGCGGAGCATATCGACATAGAAGCGCGGAAAGATGCTCGGGTGTGCACCCACCGCGTCCGACAAGGTCTTGCCAGCCCGCAGGTCGTCGGCGATCGTGAACAAGGCCGATCGGAGGGTTGAATTACCGCTCTCCTCGGCGATCACTCCGATTCCGTCCAGGATGGGAACACCTGCTCGGATGAACGCCGCGAGCTGACGAGATAGAAGCATCACGTCTTGCCTTGGCACCTTGGCTTTAGTGAGTTCGATGTTAAGACCCCGCGATGGTTCGATCCTTTGAATATTGAGGTCCTTCTCACCGAGGCTGGCTCTCGCGGCCGAGATCGTCGCCGCGCTCACGGCTCCCGTTACGATCTTGCCGCTTGCGTCCGTGCCGGTGTACTTGAACTTTGCCATTTAAGTCCTCCTAAAGCATGTAGATGCTGCGCAGAACCTCAGAAACCGTCGTGACGCCTTGTTCCACAAGAGTTATAGCCTGTCCACGCATCGGTTTCATGCCTTGTTTCAAAGCGATCTGCATGATCTTTTCGTGCGTTGCGTGTCGCACGATTAGCTGTTTCACTTCTTGGGTGATCTGCAACATCTCGTAAACACCGATGCGCTCTTGATATCCGGTCTGCGAACAGAAGTTGCAGCCCTTGCCATGCATGAACTTGGTATTGGCTTTGCCGCCTGACTCGGTGAAGAAAGCCAGCTCATCGGGGGTCGGGTTATGTGGGGCCTTGCAGTGGCTGCAGATACGCCTCATGAGGCGCTGGCCAACGATCCCCGTCATAGCAGATGCGACAAGGAACGCCTCTATGCCCATGTCGAGGAAACGCAGCAACGCTGACACCGAGTCGGTTGCGTGGATCGATGACAACACGAAGTGGCCGGTAAGGGCCGACTGCACGGCGATGCGCGCGGTCTCAACGTCCCTGATCTCTCCAACGAGGATGACATCAGGGTCCTGGCGCAGGATGGACTTCAAGCCCCCGGCGAACGTGACACCGGCTTGTTCCCTGATCTGGATCTGGTTGATGGAAGGAAATACGTATTCCACCGGGTCTTCGATGGTCATCACATTGCGCTCTGCGCTATTGATCTCGCTTAGGGTCGCATACAAAGTCGTGGTCTTGCCTGCTCCCGTCGGCCCCGCGCAGATCATCATGCCGTAGGGGGCCGATACCAATCCTTTATAGACGCTCTGCACGTCTTCTGGCATGCCTAGTTCTTCGAGATGGAACAAGGGCTTGCTCTTGTCGAGAAGACGGAGCACTGCCTTTTCTCCCCAAATGGTTGGGGTGGTTGAGACCCGGATGTCCAAGGGACGGCCGTCGATGTTCAATTCGATCTGCCCGTCCTGGGGGCGTTGCCGCTCAACGATGTTCATCGAAGCCATGATCTTGATGCGGCTGACAAGGGCAGCTGACATGGAATCGGGAAGAGCCAAGACGTCATGCAACGCGCCGTCGATGCGGTAACGGATCCGCATTCTTCCTTCTTGAGGTTCGATATGGATGTCGGATGCACGGTCGCGGAGCCCCTGGGTGATCATCAGGTTCACGACTTTGACTACCGGCGCCGTTTCGCTTACGTCCTGGAGTTGGGGGGCAACGGCCTTGCGGGCCGAGTCTTCTTTCACGAACGCTTCGACGTGCGACTCGATGCCGGCGAGGGCTCGATATGAGTTGTCGATGGTGCGTCGAATGTCGGTAGGCGAGGCTATGGCAAGGATCAATTGCCTGCCGGCTGCACTGGTCAGGTCATCAACGATCTTCTGATCGGCTGGGTCCGCAACTGCGATCTCGAGTTTGGAATCCACGATGCGCAGTGGAATCGCATTGAGGGCTCGGGCAATGGCCTCTGGTACCAGAGCCAGGGCGTCGGGCTGAGGAAGGACCTTGCGAAGATCGACCACCTCAATCCCGAACTGTGCCGCGAGCAGAAAGGTGACTGTGCGCTCGTCGAGGGCCCCCAACTCGACCAGCAAGGTCCCTAGCCGTTTGCCGGACGCGGTTTGTTGCAGCAGAGCTTCGCTCAGTTGGTTCTCGCTGATCAGGTCACGGTCGAGGAGCAGTTCGCCGAATTTCTTGGTGGGGCTTGGGGGAACCAGCTCCACGATGGGAGCCGCAGAGGCACGAGGCCTCGAATCTTCCTTTGACGATTTCCTTCTGCCGACCATTGCCGCCTTACGTGAGTTCGGAGCCTGCTGACCGGATTAAACAACTTTGAGCACTTAAACGCACATATCCCCATCCAGCGCGCGAACCCGCCTAGCCTGCCTGACCGAGCGGCCATCATCCATAGTCACTAAGGATGGTATTTGGGGGAATGTTAGATCTGTCGGTGGTCACATCTATTCTCGCTGTAGGCCTGACTCGACGCACTCCGGAGGATGTTTGAGAGAGGTCTTTCAATCCAGGGTGAGATAATCGTCATAACCGTCTACGAGCCAGATACAGATGTGTGGGCACCGGATCTCAGAACGAGGAAGAGACGATGAAATGCGTTATCTGTAAGAACGGACAAACCTCGGATGGCCTCACGACGGTAACTCTGACCCGCAACGGCACCACCGCGGTTTTCAAAAGTGTCCCGGCACGAATCTGTGGCAACTGTGGGGAGGACTACGTCGACGAGGTCATAGCTGCACGACTTCTCACGGCGTCTGAAGAGGCGGCTCTCACCGGTATCTAGGTGGATGTGCGTCAGTACGTCGCCTAGCAGGCGAAAAGCTGTCCCTAGATGACGAACTCTCCGTCGCGCATCAGGTACTGACCGTCTACTTTGATGGTTGACTTGGTTGCAAGAACATCCAGGTGGCTCGGGCACGCCCAGTCGGCGCCGGTCTCGTGCGCATATGGATCGCCGAAGGCTATGTGTACTCCAGGGACCTTCTCATCTTGAAGTAGGTTGCCGCACAGCTTCTTGAGGGCAACATTCGTGCCTATCGCATACTCACCAACCCGGTTGGAGTTCGGGTCTTGCCCCAGGTATTCCTCGAGTTCCGCCTGGATGGCCTTGTCATCCATCTCGACTTTCCTGACTCTTGCACCCGCGATCTCGAACCGAGCGGGGGAGTCGAGGACCCCATACTTCTCGGAGAAGTGGTCGCCCAAGACCTCGGCCCCGATGACGCCTTCGACGTCTATTGGGCTCGTGAAGGTCTCTCCTTCCGGAAGATTCCCCCAGGTCGCAGGCTCGGTGTAGAAACCTGGGCAAGGTTTCCATCTGAGTTTGGTGGGGTCGAATGTTGCTCGTAGATCAGTACCGGATGGAGCTTGGACGTCGATATGTCTGGCACCTTTGACGGCATCGTTGACTTGAGCGGTGATGCGGGCGATCTGCTTGTAGTTCGCTCTCATGCCTTGTTCCATGACGTTCTCGTCGATACCAACCATATGACCATGCCGTACTTTGAGCTCCCGCAAGATCACTTCCATATAAGGACGCCGGAATGCCAGCTCGCCTTTCAATGCAGTGGCCGCGAAGAAAGACGTGTTGGGTTTGAAGTCGACTACCGCATCGACGAGCTTCTGGGAAGGCCCGGTCGCCGGCCTTTCGGTGAAGTCTTCGAGCAGGAAAAGTTTCCATTCAGCGCCGGCGGTTTCGCATTCACCGGCCAACGCGTCGCCGATTCGTTTGCGAGCTCTGTCAGAAAGGATGATGACCCGGTCGGTCGGGCCGACCCCCATGCAAACGTGTACGGCGTTGGCTGCGCCTGGCTTCAGATCGATCATGTATATCGCAGAGTCTAGCCTTGTCGTTCTGCGAATGCGGACCATGTATGCGGCTGAGGGCGCTGCGCTATCCTTGGTCCGATCCTGCGCCTCGGCGCAGTTTCGTCCGGCGGCGTGGCCGAGTGGTTAGGCAGAGGTCTGCAAAACCTCGTACTGCGGTTCAATTCCGCACGCCGCCTCGAAAGTTTCTGCCTGCGGCTATTGGCGTGGCGCGGGGTCCATATCTGCCATCAGCAGATCTATGCCCAGCCAAACGGTTTTTGACATGGGGTAGAACCAGATCGGGAAAACTGCCATCGTAGCGATGCATAGGATGGTCAACCCCGTCCATGGCACGTCGGGCCACGAGGCAACGAGTCCTGAACCGGCAACCAATAAAAGGACCGCCATGGACATGGCTGTGTTAACGATCATTCCCCCGATCCACCAACCGGGTTCCCTTTCGAAATCGAGGTGACACTGCACACATCCAGGTTTGAGTCGGAACCAGGACTCAAATACCCCTTTAGAACCGCATCGCGGGCATCTACGGAATGATCCGCGGGCAAGTACGACGAGTGGAGATGGATGTCTCTGCGGTCCCATGATTCACGAGGCTATACTCATTCATGTTCCATCGGGCGTATAGCTCAGGGGGAGAGCGCTTCCCTGACACGGAAGAGGTCCGAGGTTCAAATCCTCGTACGCCCACTCGAGTGCCCCCTACTTACAAGCACGCAACCGCAGGGGTTTCTGCCGGTTCACTGTTGCTCTTCGAAGCCTCGGATGAGTAGCGAGATCCTTCGAAGGGCGGATCTTATCGGCAGCTGCGCGCGGTCGAAACCGAGAAGAAGAAGTGCTTCGGCTCCCATGAACATATTGCCGATCAAGGTTGCGGTCTCCTCAGCCGTGAACGGGCCAAGGGGGCCATGCAGCCTTTCAGCCTCGCGGGCAACCTCGGTCAAAAGGTCGAACCATCCCTTGAGCAACTGGCGAGTGGCGGCACCGATCTCAGGGTCGGACCAGCCGGCTGCGATCATCTCCTGAAGGATGCGGACGTAACCTGAGTCGAGATCGTCTTCGAGGTAATCGCAAGCCTGCTCGTACTCCTTCCACAGGGGTATCTCTTGCGTGTACAGCCGCCTTTGGCGTGCGAGCCGTCGCTGGTTCTCGTCTTCGAGAAGCGTCAGGATGAGCTGCCGTTTCGACCCAAAGTGGTAGTGAAGCTGGCTCAGGGGTACTTGGGCCGCCTCGGCGACCTTGCGCGTTGACATGCCGGCGAACCCCTGGTCAAGAAGTTGTGACCTGGCTGCTTGCAAGATGGCAGATCGCGTGAGCGCAGCAGTTTTCACTAAGCAGCCCTCCTTGGTACCTGTTTCGGCCGATCGACCGACGAGTCTGTGCCATGGTCGCACAGACGGGGTTGACATTCAACCTCGGAGGCCGTACATTAGCCCGATTCGGTCGTCCGACCGAAAATGGGCCAAGGTAAGGGATGAGGAGGGAATCGATGATTTCTATCGAGCTAGACCAGCTTCCGGTTACGATCGCCGACGACAACGTGGACATACGCGCGTCCGAAGTGGGGGAGATGACCGTCGGCTTCTTCAGATTGAAGGCTGGCACGGATCTGTCGCCGGCCCTAGTGGGGTTGCCTGGCGACCTTTGCCAGTGTCCCCATTGGGGCTACATGCTCAAGGGGCGCCTGATGATGAAGACCAAAGACGGCGACCAGATATTCGAGGCAGGAAAGCCGTTCTACTGGGCCCCCGGGCACGCACCCGTCGCGCTCGAGGACTGCGAATATGTTGATTTCTCGCCAACGCAGGAACTGGCGGCAGTGGTGCGCCACATCAAGGGCGAGTAGCGGTCGGTGCGCGCGCTCTACCCGGACTCGGACGGTTATGTCGAACGGGACGGCGTAAAGATCGCGTACGAGAGCTTCGGCAGCCCAGCGGAGAACCAGAAGACGATCCTGTTTCTTCCCACATGGGGGATCGTGCACTCTTTGTACTGGAAGATGCAGGTCCCTTATTTCGCCAGGTACGCACGTGTCATAGCGTTCGACCCACGCGGCAACGGTCGCTCTGACCGTCCGGAGGGAGCGCAGGCGTATGCCGATCAACAGTTCGCAGACGACGCAGTCGCGGTCCTCGACGCAGCCGGGGTTGATCGGGCGTTCGTCGTCTGCCTCTCGACGGGGGCCAGACATACCTTGTTAATGGCCACGCAGCACCAGGAACGGGTTGAAGGTATCGCTTTCATCGCGCCGTTCACTCCACTGGGCGATCCCCCCGCTGGACGCGCTTATGACTTCGATGAAATCGCTGACAACGACGAGGGCTGGGCCAAGTTCAACGCTCACTATTGGCGGCGCGATTACGATGGCTTCCTGAAGTTCTTCTTCGATCTCAACTGGCCGGAACCTCACTCGACCAAGGCGTTCGAAGATGCGTGGGCTTGGGCGCATGAGACAACACCCGAGATCCTTATCGACACGGCCCACGGCAGAGCGCTCGGATTCCAAGATGGCGTTGCGCAAGACCTGTGCGCCCGCATTCGTTGTCCGGCGTTAGTGATCCAAGGAAGCGATGACGCCGTCACCGGGCCGGACAAGGGGATAGCGCTGGCCGAAACACTCGGTGCTCCGATAGTTATGATCGATGGTGCAGGACATAGCCCCATAACTCGCGATCCGGTCAAAGTGAATCTGCTGCTGCGAGACTTCTTTGGTCTAAAGCCAACACCGCAGCGGTGGACGCGAGGGTTGAGCCGCCGCAAGCGCGCACTTTTCGTTTCATCGCCTATCGGCCTTGGACATGCGCAGCGCGACATGGCCATCGCCGACGAACTGCGCCGGCTGCACCCTGACCTTCAGATCGAGTGGTTAGCTCAGTACCCGGTGACGCGGGCCCTCGAAAACAGAGGCGAACAGATCCACCCCGCCTCGCGTCTTTTATCGCGTGAAGTCGATCACATCGATAGCGAGTCGGGCGAACACTCCCTTCATGTTTTTCAAACATGGCGGAACATGGACGAGATCCTGCTTGCGAACTTCATGGCCTTTCATGACCTCGTCGAGAAGGAACAGTTTGATCTGTGGATTGGAGATGAGGCCTGGGAGTTAGATCACTACTTGCACGAAAACCCAGAGGTCAAACGGGCTCCATTCATTTGGCTGACAGATTTCGTGGGCTGGCTCCCGATGCCCGAGGGCGGCGAGTACGAAGCGTTCCTTGCTGCAGATCACAATGCCGAGATGATCGAACACATCGATCGCTATCCGCATGTGCGGGACCGATCCATCTTCGTGGGGAATCCCGGCGACATAGTGCCCGATTCTTTCGGTGCTGATCTGCCCAGGATCCGAGAGTGGACCGAGGGACATTACGACTTCGCCGGCTACGTCAACGGGTTCGACGCAGCAACCCTCGCCGATCGCGAAACTCTGCGCGAACGTCTCGGGTACGGTCCGGGCGAGAAAGTGTGCATCGTGACCGTCGGAGGATCGGGAGTGGGAGTGCATCTGTTGCAGCGAGCCATCGCTGCATTTCCTGTGGCCAAGCGCCTGGTTCCGGAACTCAAGATGGTTGTCGTCGCAGGCCCCCGTATCGAGCCCACCTTGCTCGCCGAGCACGAAGATATCGAGGTACGCACCTTTGTGCCCGAACTGCATCGCCATCTTGCAGCGTGCGATGTCGCGGTGGTTCAAGGAGGGCTGAGTACCTGCATGGAGCTAACGGCACTGCGCCGACCGTTCCTGTATTTCCCACTGCGTCATCACTTCGAGCAGAACTTTCACGTTCGGCACCGGCTGCAGCGCTATGACGCCGGCCGATGCATGGACTTCGAATCGACCACCCCCGGACAGCTTGCTGCGGCGATCGCCGAGGAGATGGATCGGAAAGTTACCAGCCGCCCTGTCGAGACCGACGGCGCCGCGCGTGCGGCGGCCATGATCTCAGAGTTGCTCTGAGCGCATTCACTTGGACGCTGATTGAGGATGCGGATCCCGAACTCTGCGGAGAGCTCAGTCTCGAGTTTAGAGTGGGTAGGATGATCCATCAGCAACCGTGCGTGCAGATAAGGAGTTTCAGTTGGTGCAGTCAGTCGGACAGAAACTGGATACAAAACCGGAACCCGCATCATTAGATCCTGGGGCCCCTGAGATCTCACCAGAAGGAACCTTTTTCCCTAAGCGCCAGAAACTTGAGCGCCGGGTGACCCTTGTGATCACGATCCTTCCTTTCTTGGCCCTCGCCGTGGCCGTGTTTCGCCTGTGGGGGAAGGGCATCTCGATCGTCGACGGCGGGATGCTGGTTGGATTCTATTTCCTAACGATGCTCGGCCTCACGGTGGGATTCCATCGTTTGTTCACTCACCGAAGTTTCGACGCGGTCAAACCGCTACGGGTGATCCTGGCTATAGCGGGATCGATGGCGATCGAAGGATCGTTGGTCAGTTGGGTAGCGGATCACCGCCGCCACCATGCCTTTACTGACAAACCCGGAGACCCTCACTCACCTCATCTCGATGAAGCTCAAGGTTTCAAAGGGGTGATCAAGGGCCTTTGGCATGCTCATATCGGTTGGTTCTTCAATAAGGAACGCACGTGGATACCGAAGTTCGCACCCGACTTGATCAAAGACCGTTCACTGCGGATAGTGAGTGATCTTTTCCCCGTGTGGGTCGTCATTTCGCTCGGGGTTCCATTCCTGCTCGGGTGGGCAATCACTCGAACACTTGCCGGAGCCTTGACCGCTTTGCTCTGGGGAGGGCTTGTACGTGTATTCCTTGCCCATCACGTGACGTGGAGCATCAACTCGATATGTCACTTCTACGGCAAGCGGAAGTACGAAAGCGACGACCTTAGTACCAACAATTGGGCTCTGTCACTCGTCGCTTTTGGTGAGGGATGGCACAACAACCACCATGCTTTCCCAACCTCCGCCGTACACGGGATCGACAAAGGACAACTCGACCTGTCGGGGGCGGTCATACGTTTGTTCGCCAGGGTTGGCCTGGTTTCAAACGTGCGTACGCCATCTGAGATTCAGTTGGCATCTAAGAGGCTCGCGGCCGAAGGAACGCCCTGATCAGCGCGCAGCGCCGAGATTCGCCAAGATCGGACACGCGAAACCGAACGTCCCCGACGGCTCGAACCTGGCGGCAGGTGTGGCGCTTGCCGAGAACGAGGCGCCCTTAGCTATCGCGCCGCCGCCCGGGCAATCGCCCCCGCAGTAATGAAGCACATCTACTCCACGCTCGTAATCGACGACATAGATGATCGACGGGTCGGTTGGGTGGAAGTAACTTGCCGAAGCGATCGCGTCAGGCGCGATCCACCATCCACTCTCTGTTATATGTGAAGGATCGTTTACGTCGAGGAAGCGCATCCCTTGCTGATAATGTCCGATCGCGATCAGCCCGTTCGAGTAATCGAACCAGTGGGCCGAGCACAGGAAACCAAGCGGAGTCGCTCCGTTCGTGTAATAGCCAACCTGAGGCTGGTGCGACCACTGATCGAGCGCGGTTATGGAAGTGCCATCGAAAGAGAATGTTTCGAAGCGCCCCTCATTGGCGCAATCGTTGTTTTCGTGCTCCCAGTTCTCCTCAGTCACATAAACGTATCTGCCCCCGTTGGGACGCAAAGAGTTGTGAAGGATGAAAGTGTTGAGTCCGGTCGCAGGGTTGGACGCGATGTGAACGGGGGCCGTTGGACTCCCCGGGTAAGAGCCGCCAATTCCAAATGCGCTGATGCCGCCGGAGCCGGTCAACCAAACCAAACCTGTTGAGTCGACATTGACGTCATGCACAATCCCGCGAGTGAACACGGAGTTATGGTCGCCAGCTGGGGGGTGGAAGCTGCCTGCCAGCGTTGGAGAGCTGAGGGTCGCTGAAGTATTTCCAAGGTCAACGATGGCGACATAGCCTCCGCTCGCACCGGTGACCCAAGCGTAACGACAAGATGCGATGCAATTGGCGATGTGACCAGGTCCCCCCCCGGTGGCGGAAGCCGACCACATACCGGGCTGGTTTGAGAACTTATAAGTGCCCCTCAGATACGGCGCGTTTGGCATCGTGATATCGACGACATAAAGGGCGCTTCCATTGCCACCATCGACGGAGATGAGCAGAGTGTTGCCCGAAAGATCTACATCTTCATTCTCCCAATGTGGGAGATCGAGTTGGCCCACGATCAAGGGCAGTCGAGGCATGGTTGCATCTATCACGGTCAGTCCACTGGCCGCTGATGTGACGAAGAAGTAGGTCTTCTTGCCCATCGTGGTGTCTCGTTGTTGGAATCGACCGCCGGCAGTACCAAGGATCGTCTGGCCTCTCACGGGAACGTTGTTCACGTATTCAACATTGGTTGAAGAAACGGGAAGCGTTGCCGAGCGCGGAGACGAGTTCTGCCAAGTGCCCCCAAGTTCGTGGGTCACCGTTGAACCGGTTGGTAAGGCAACATCGCTTGTTCGATGTCTTGCGACCGCATGACTACCAACGGATGAGCCGAGCAATGAACCGACCGCGTCCTCCAGGACCGCAAGGCCCCCGAAGAGCGCTGAGTTGAGTTCCTTCAGACGCCCATCGAAGGTTCGGTTAGGCGCGGCCTGAACCGATGGGGGGCGATGATGACCTGCAGTTATCACGACAGAGGTGGCAAGCACGGCCAGGCAAAGCCCTAGCGCGGGGATGCGCGCCGGACGAAGGTCCAGCCGACCCGCGATCTCCTGCGCCCTCCGCCACATATCCGCCAAGATGCTATGACATTAGTCCTTACCGGACAAATGTCTTCGATCCGGGCAGGAGCCCATGGTCTAAGGTGTTGCGCATGCTGGAAACTCTCCTTGAAGCACAAGGCACCGCGACGCTTGGCATCGGCGAGGAATTGATGGCCTTATATGACGGTGACCTGGGCTTCGTTAAGCCCGACGTCGTGTACGCAAACCTAGTGACTTCACTCGACGGTGTAGTCGCTTTGCCCGGGGTCCCCGATTCGCCTGGCATCATCAGCGCCCATAACCCCGGTGATCGGTTCACGATGGGATTGCTCAGGGCATCGGCCGGAGCGATCATCATCGGTGCGGGCACACTGAAGGATGCTCGTCGCCACATCTGGACCGCAGAGCATGTGTATCGGCCAGAAGAGGCATCGTTCCAAGCGTTTCGAGACCGCGTGGGCTTGCCGCCGAAGCCGACCCTTTTCGTGCTCAGCGGCAAAGGTGACATCTCGTCGGATCATCGCGTTTTCGAACATCAACCGGTAGTGATCATCACGTCAACGAGAGGCGCTCTTAGGTGTTCGGAACTTCCTTCGGATGTTGAAGTCGTAGCGTTGAGCGGAGATGAACACCTCCCCATCATTGATGTGTTCGACCTCATTCGAGAGCGCGCTCACAAACGGATACTGTCCGAAGCTGGACCACGCACCGTGGCTCAGATGCTCGACGCTCGGATCGTCGATGAGTTATTCCTGACTTTGTCCCCACTTGTCGCAGGCAGAGGTAGCGATCACAGGCCCGGGATGATCTCGGGTTTCGAGTTCCTGCCCGACCTGGCGATCGGTGCACGATTGATGGGTATCAAGAGAAACGGTTCCCACGTTTTTCTTCGATATGCATGGAACATCGAATGACTCCCATCGCTGGATCGAGTTCTCTTGGCCCCCTCGAGCGCGCCGTTGAAGAGAGGCTCGAAACGATGAAGAGGGACGCTGTCTTGCGATCGATATACAGATCCGACTACACCGTTTGGAGCAAGGACCCGACCGAGATCTCGGATCGTTTGGGATGGCTGCATCTTCCAGGAACCATGAAGGCCCATGTGGCCGAACTCGAAGGGTTCGCATCCACTCTGAAGAATGAGGGAGTCACGAAAACGATCTTGTTGGGCATGGGTGGGTCGAGCCTGGCACCCCAGGTACTGGCGCAGGCCAGCGGTATAGGCCCGGCAACCTTCGAAGTCCTCGACACAACTCACCCAGATGCCGTCGCAGCCATCGCGCAAAGCGTTGACCCTTCCCGTACGACATTCATAGTGGCCAGCAAGTCCGGGACGACGCTCGAGACCCTGTCGCAGTACCGATATTTTTCAAGCGCGTTCCCGGAAGCGAGGTTCGTCGCTATCACCGACCCGGGCACCCCGTTAGAGTCACTTGCGCACGATGATGGGTTCGAGAAGATCTTCTTGAATCCGCCCGATATCGGTGGCAGATACTCCGCCCTTTCGCTATTCGGGCTGGTGCCTGCTGCCATGTTGGGGATGAACCTAGAACTTCTTCTCCGGTCGGCGGACACCGCATCCAAAGATGCTGATGATTCACAAAGCGATGCGGCCTGGCTTGGAGCCGCAATCGGCGAAGCTGCATTGGCCGGCCGCGACAAACTCACGTTCTTGGTCGATAACCAGATCAGCCTCTTCGGCGACTGGGCTGAGCAACTGATCGCCGAATCAACCGGCAAACATTCCAAAGGCATCGTGCCGGTTGTAGGCGAACCCATCGGGCCAGTGGATGTTTACGGCAGCGACCGGATCTTCCTATCGATGTCCGAAGGGATCGATGTTTCGCATCTGATCGATGCGGGTCATCCGGTCATCCGCATGCCCCCGGTCGATGTGAAGAACCTCGGTGCCGCCTTCTTCATCTTCGAACTGGCAGTGTCGATCGCCGGCTATGTGCTGCAGATCAATCCATTCGATCAGCCGAACGTATCCGAGGCAAAAGAGGCAACCGCCCGAAGACTGGCAGGCAGAGGTGACCAGATGGGTATCGGCTTCGATGACGCTTCTTCTTTGTTGGACGGCATTGAGCAGGGGGACTATCTGGCACTTCAGATGTTCCTTTGCCCATCAGCCGCGATCAGTGAACAGGCTCGGAGGATAAGGACGTCGCTCAGAGATCGATTCGGCGTGGCGACCACGGCCGGTTATGGCCCGCGCTTTCTTCACTCGACAGGCCAACTTCACAAGGGCGGCCCAGCGGGTGGGGCTTTCATCCAATTCGTCGACGAAAAGATCGACCGCGACATCGCTATCCCGGGCAGCGACTTTGGCTTCCGCCGACTGATCCAAGCCCAAGCCGATGGTGACCTCGAATCTTTACGGACCAAGGGCAGGCGCGTGACGAGGACAACCATGGGGGCATTGCTCGAAGCACTTGAGGCGAAACCCTAAAGAATCATTTTCGAAGGAATATCGTTGGGGCAAGAATGGATCAGGCAACGCATACCAAGTAGGAGGGTTCGATGAAGAGGTTCTCTTTCAAGCCATCGGTAACGATCAAAGGGCGCGATTTCCGCGGACTGCGCGGTTTCTCCGGAAAACCATTTCATCCACCCATGACTGATATCCCGGTTGGTGCCTACGTGATCGCCCCGATCCTCGACATCGGGTCTCTGCTTTTCAAGAGCACTCGTTGGGCGCCGGGGATGCATGTGGCAGCGGGCTACGTCTTCGTGCTCGGTGCGGTGTTCTCGTTGGCTGCCGTCCTGACCGGATTCTTCGATTGGCTTACTACCGAGAAGGGCACGCAGATAAGGCGAATGGCCAACTCCCATGCCTGGACGATGATTGCGATGACCCTTTTCGTTCTTGCCGATCTTGGTTACAGGTATCTATTGAAGTCGCAGATCACATCGGACGCAGTCCTTGGCGTTCTCGGTCTTGTGATCCTTGGCCTGGTGACGTTGGGTGGAACGATGGGTGGAAGTATGGTTTTCGATTTCGGATTCAACGTGGAAACGGCCACCGATAATCACGTTTATCACAAGAGCGAAGTCGACATCGTACATCCCCATGACAAACCTGCCGACGAGACCATCACTATTCCTGACGCTGAGGGAAGTTCCACAGACAAATAACTCTTCACATACCAGCGATCTTGAGAAGGGCCGCGATGTCGGTGAGGACATACCTGCGTCCGACGCGCTTTAGTAATCGGCGGCGCTGAAAGTCAGACAAGATGCGGGACACATTCTCGCGGCTTCCCCCTGCGAGACTCGCTAGGTCAGCGTGCGTGACCAAAGGAACCACCGCGCCGTTTTCGGCGGGCATGTCGAGACTCGGGCTGACAAGACCGACGAGCCTCTTGGCGACCCTGCCTTTGAGGTCGAGGAAGAGTAGATCGTCCACAAGGGACCCGTGCGCCTGCACTTGTCTGGCCAAAGCGCGCATCAGTTCCCGACCCGCGGCCGGGTGCCCCGCCAAAAAATCGAGAAATGCTTTCCCAGCGACGCACCAAACAGTCGTCTCTTCGATGGCCACGCCGGAAGCCGTGGTCGGCATCTCGCCCAAGATGGCAAGTTCGCCCAAGAACTGTGGCTCATGGATGGTGGTCAACCATTGTCGCTGACCCGACTGCGACAGCGAACTGAGCTCGACGCTGCCTTCGATAAGGAAGAAGACCTCGACGGCGTCATCGTCTTGGTGAAACAGGTATGTGCCTTTACGGAAATGCTTGATCCGCCCCGAGTTGGCCAATCGCTCGACTGATCGTTTTGGGCAAACGCTTAGAAGGGGCGATGCTGCCATCACTGCGACGAGGTCGACAGGCGAGGTTTTTGTAGCCATGGTCGAGTCTCAGCCTAATCGACCCGCAATGCGAAGTGGGGCGGGTTTCCCCGCCCCACTTCGAAACCTACGGCTCAGACTGCGCGGTTACCGAGTGCCTTGGAACCGAGTGCCTTGGAACCGAGTGCCTTGGAACCGAGTGCCTTGGAACCGAGTGCCTTGGAACCGAGTGCCTTGGACGACATCCCTCGGCTCTGTAGTTCCGACTTCTTTGCGACGCGAGTCGCTGCCTTGGGCTTGCTCGCAGCGGTGCCCGGCCGGCGGGGCTTGATCTTCTTCTCAGCCATGGTTTCTCCTTCGATCGGTGGATGCTTCGGCACGATTCTCGGTGAGGGAGCCCGTGGCGTCTGTGCCAGGTGACCCATCACAGCTGTGATGTTCAACACATCTTGGATGTGATGCTCAGCGGTCGAGGTCGGGCAGATCCACGGGATCGGGGCGGGGTGAACAGGTGCCGCAGAACAGTGCGTCCTCAACCACGAGCGCTTTGGTGACTGTCGTCGTTTTGAAAAGTTCCAAGATGTAGGGATGGGTCTTGACGTGGTTCTCGCAGATACCCCTGCCACAGAAACGGCATGACCCCACTGCCGTTCGTTGGCAGTGCCAGCAATTCAAGCGGAGTCACCACGTGAGGTCATTGGGGTCAATGCTCCCACACCCTAGTCATCGGGGTCTGCGGATTCAACGTCCCTTTACCGAATGCGGTCTTCACCAATCGGTTGAAGCCATCCCTTGAAACCTTGAACGCCCTCACGGGTGTCCGGGTTCTTACGGTCGCAGTCCGAACTACATCCAACAACAGGGCCACCTCGCCGAAGTACGAATCCGGCCCCAATGTTGTGATGGTCTTGCGGTTCTTGATCACGTCGACCTGGCCTGTTCGCATGGCATAGAAGGCGTCGCCAACCTCGCCCTGTTTCAAGACCGTTTGGTTCGGGGGGATGTTCACCCATTCGCCGTATCTCAAAAGGTCCGCTACCTCGTCGGCTTCGAGGTGTGAGAACGCAGACATCTGCCTTAGCTCAATGATCGCGTGGATGGTCGGGGCGAAATCCGAAAGGGCGATGTTGCTTTCAAGCAGGCGTTCGAACGAACTGCGGTCCACCTCGAATACTTCGGAAGTTTCGAGGGCCCTCACAGTCGCGGCACGGGCTGACCGATTGATAAGCCCAAGTTCGCCGAAACCTTCGCCCCGTCCAAGTATGCGCAAGGTCTTTTGCGAGCCATCGGTGTGATCTTCCTCAACGATCTGCAGAGTTCCTTTGCGAACAACGTAGAACGCCTCGGCGAAGTCGCCTTGCCGAACCACCGGCTTTCCGCTCTCGATCCGTCGTAATGTCACTCGTCCTGCAAGATCTTCGAGTGCCTCGAGCGATAAACCTTCGAACATGGGCATCTGATCGATGAGTTCAGCCGCTTCAACCCTCCAACGAGTTTGCAGTCTGAATCGGATCGCCTTGGCGCCAGCATCGAGGCGTCGCCATATCGATTGCACAAGACGGATCGCACCTTTGATGAGAGGTCCGGCTACGAAGAGGACCAATGTCAAGAGCAACCCCCTGCCCAGTGGGCCACCGCTCCACAGTTTCGTGAAGATGCCGCCGAAGATCTTCCTCCAGAAGTACGTGCTCGAGTAGAGCGACAAGATCGTGAATGCAACGCCCAAGATCCCGTACAGACCTAGCCCGACCTGTTGCTTGCTGATCCGCTCGCGAGTGCGCAGCTTGTGCCAAAGGTCGTAGCGAACGAAGTCGAGCGACATCTTTCTGAGGTTAGGAACCTGTATCAGTTCAGAAAAGATCCAGTAGCCGTCGAGCTCGAGCAGGGGGATGAGATTCATGAAGATCACGAAATAATTGAGCAAGGCGAACTTGTAGAGCGTTTTAGAGAAGGGCCAGTCAGGGAGCATGAAAGCGATGACCGAGACGATGCCGGCGATGATCATCTCTGAATATGGTCCAGCGAATGACATGAGGATCCGTTGTTTGCGCTCCATCATCATCCCGTCGGTCGACTCGATGTAGAACGCGGTCGATCCGAAATAGATGAGGAAGCCCGCACTCTTTACGCGCCGTCCATTGTGATGAAGAACCAACGCATGCGACAACTCGTGCACGAACGTGAGCGTGTAGCTGAGGCCGATGAGAACCAATCCTTCTTGTGCAGCTGAGCGATCGAGCAATCGGAAGTGGGAAGCCTGGGCCAACTTGAAGAATGACAAAAGACCTGCAGCGCAGATCAGCGCCAACGGGATCTGGATGTAGCGCGAGAACAGGAACTTGAAACCTCTACGGTAGAACCACGCGACCAGTCGCTCGGCCCCCTTCCACTCCACCGTCAAGGTTCGGGCGAATTCAGCCAGCCTGCGTTCAAGGTTCAGCTTAGGTTTGATCGCCTGCTTGACGGCCGCATCGACATCGAGGAATGGTTTGTCGAGGAAGTTACCGAATTCGAGTTGCCTTACAAGGTCGGCGATACCGCTCAGTTCCAGTTCACCGGTTTGTTCGAATCTCTCGACGATTATCTCGCGGACGGTCTTGGTTCCGTCGAACCAGCTGAGCAGTTCGAGTTCCCCCGGCTCGAGCCGGTAGTGGATGATGTCGCGGGGATTGAAGATCACGGCGTAGTCGTTGCCCCACTTGAGATGGAATTCCTTCACTTCGATGTCGGTGCTCAGGCGAGGGCGATAGTTGCCTATGTCGGCACTCGCTTCCAAGGAGTTCCAGATGCCTTTGAGTTTCAGGTTCTTGCGGCCTTTGGTCGGCTTGCGAACATCGCTGCCGACCGATGCCCAAACGCCTCGCTGGTCGGACCCCCATGGTGTTTCCTGGAGGCCAAGGCTGACCGATTCGTAGATAGACATCAAACCTCGATCTCAGCCAGGGGCTCAAGGCCCCCCCGCCGCGAAGGACCGGAAAAACGATTCTTCACCACCATCAGAATGAAGAGCGATGTGGCGGTGAGGGTTATCGTGGCCCCCGACGCGATGTTCAGATAGAAACTCGCGTACATGCCGATCGCGCCCGTGAGCCCACCTATAAGTACCGACCTCAGCAGCATCTTTGCGAAGGAGTTCGTGGAGAGTCGAGCTACTACCGCCGGGGTAACGATGGTGGCTGCTATCAAAGTGACGCCCAGTATGCGCATCGTGGCGACGATCGTGGCTGCCAAACACAAAGAGAAAACGATCTCTACCCTCGTCGAATCGATGCCATAGGTATCTGCCACATCAGGGTCGAAGGTGATGAATACAAGTCTTTTGTAGAAGAGAAATATCGCCAGGCCGACCGCGGCGGAGACCCCAGCCAGAACCGCGAGGTCAGTTTTGGTCACGCCAAGGATGTCACCAAAAAGGGCCGCTTCGAAGTTGCGCGTAAAATGTTGTCCGCGACTGATCAGGGCAACGCCGATTGCGAATGATGCGGTGGTGACTATGCCGATGGCGGCGTCGGTTCCAACCTTCTTGGTCCTGCCTATGAGATCGATGATCAAGGCTGCCACCGCCCCCCACGCGCCCCCGATCAGATAGAAGTTGCCCCCGATCAAGTAACCGACAACCGCCCCTCCGAAGATCGCATGCGAAAGGCCGTGGCCTATGTAGCTCATCCGCCGAAGGATCACGAACGATCCGATGCCTCCGCAGAGGGAGCCGGCGATGATGGCTGCCATCAGGCCGTGGCGAAAGAAGGCGTAGCGCCAGGGATCGAAGAGCCAATCAGTCATGAGTGCCAGTCTCTTCGCTATGCGCCACGTGGCCATGATGGCTGTGAGGGTGGTGCTCGTCTTCATGCTCGTGATGTATGTGGAAGTGGTGAGGGTGTTCGGCTACGTGCGCAGGAGCGTCTGCGGTCATCAAGATACCGTCGTGCTCGAAGACGATCATCTCCGAGCCGAAGGTCCGTTTGAGCACCTGGCTCGTCAACACCTCTTCGGGCGCGCCTTGGGCGATGACCCCTCGGTTGAAACAGATGACCTCGGGAACCCGCGCCGCTACAGCGTTGAGGTCGTGCGTGGTGATGATGACTCCTATGCCTTGTTCATTGAGTGCTATGAGCTGGTCTACCATCGCGTGCCTTCCGGCAACATCAACGCCCGATGTGGGTTCGTCGAGCATCAGCACTTGGGGGCGCCGCATCAATGCCCTGCCAACGAATACCCGCTGCTGTTGTCCGCCGGACAACTGGTTGAGTTGCGACCGCGCATGGTCGGCGATCCCAAGTTGCTGCATAAAGTTCATAGCGTCGTCGACGTCTTGCTTGTTTGGCCATGGCCGCAGACTATTGTCCGAAGCACGGCCCATAAGGACAGCCTCGATAGCTGTTACGGGGAAGTACCTGTCGATGGTTTCGAGCTGAGGTACGTAGCCGATACGAACCCCGGACCTGGGTGACGCAGCACTGCCGCCAACTAGGATCGTTCCACTTAGCGGCCTTAATGTTCCCAAGATCGCTTTGAGTACAGTGGTCTTGCCTGCTCCGCTTGGCCCGACGAAGGCGGTGAACGAATCGGTGTCGATGCGAAGATGTAGATCGGATGCGATGGTCGTTCGCCCATAGCCCAAAGTCACGGCCGTGAATTCGATCTTCATAGACCCGATTGTTCCAGCGGCGAAGGATCCCCTCCTAGCGATGTTGTAAGGATCTTCACATCGTTGATCATCATCCCAAGATAAGTGTGATCTTTGGAACCGATCGGTCCAGGCAAGACGTCGTCGCTCAACGAGCCAACGTATCGGGCGCCGGACTCCGTCGCTATCTCTTCGAGCACCTTGGATGAGAAGGCCACCGAGCCGAAGATCGCCCGAACGTGACTCGCTTTGATTTGATCGATCAAGGAAGCGACCTCGCGTGGGCTGGGCTCGGACATATCCGATTGCTGGACGGCGGCGATCACGGGGATGCCATATCTGCGAGAGAAGTAGGCAAATGAATCGTGATAAGTGAGCAGTTTGCGCGTGTCTGGAGGGATGGACTCGATACACCGGCGCGTTGCTTCATCTAACACGGCGAGTTTCTTGGCGAATGACGCCGTGCGGCTGCGATAAAGGAAGGCATGTTTGGGGTCTATCGACGACATCGTAGCGGCAACGATCTCGGCATATCGCTTCGCAAGTGTTGGGTCCATCCAAAGGTGCGGATTCGGTTCGCCCTTCTCCTTCGGGAAGGTGAAGTCGAACTCGTAGTCCTTCGGCGCGATGGTTCGCTCGCCGAGTGAGACGATCCTAGCTTTGGGCTTCATATCGGCTCTGGCAAGCCGGGTCGTCGGATCTTCGAGATGCATTCCGTTGATGAAAACGACATCGGCCTGGGAGAGCGATCGCGCAGTTACTGGGGAAGGCTCGAAAGTGTGACTGTCGGTGCCTTCGGGGATCAAACCGATGACTCTCGCGTTGCTGCCCGTAACGGTCCGCACGATGTCCGCGATCGGTGCCACTGTTGTTACGACCGTGATCCCGGCGGGGGCCGGAGCCCGGCTGCAGCCGGTGGAGTAGATGACTATCGCCGCCAAGACCAGGGCAACCTTCGACCATCGATCATGCGACGCTGCCCAACGCCGACGGATGCTAGGCAAGACGAAGCTCGTCAGAATATCTTGCGATATCGGCGCGGCGAGCGCTCACGCATCATGTCGTAAGCGGTCACGATGACCTGCTCCCTGTTTGGTTTGGTGAAGTAGTTGCCATCGGTCGCGTAGGGTGAGCGGTTGTCGGTGGCGGTCAGCGTACGTGGTTCGCAATCGAGTTGATGCCATGCCTGCTGTTCTTCAAGAACCTTCTGCATCATGAAAGCCGATGCGCCCCCCGGGATGTCTTCATCGAGGAACAACACAGCATTCGTTTTGGATAGCGAATCGCCGATCAGTGAATCGAGATCGAATGGGTTGAGAGTTTGAACATCGATGATCTCGACATCTATGTCGAGTGTCTCCAAGACCTCTGCTGCCTCGGAAGCGACTTTGCAGCAGGCTGCGTAGGTGACGATCGTGAGGTCTTTTCCTTCTCGGAGCACCTCGGGCTGACCAAGGGGCACGGTGAACGAGCCAACGTTGTCGGGCACCCGCTCTTTGATGTAATAACCGCTAAGCACCTCGATCACGATCGCTGGGTCGTCGCCCTGCAGCAGGGTGTTGTACATGCCAGCCGCCCTGGTCATGTCGCGGGGAACGCAAAGGTAGATGCCAGGGCAGGCGCCGAGGATCATCGACATCGGCGAGCCCGTGTGCCAAATGCCTTGTAGGCGGTGACCTTTTGTTCTTACGATCACGGGGGCCTTTTGTCCGCCTGCGGTGCGATATCGAATGGTGGCCACATCGTCGGACAACCCCTGTAGCGCGTAGATCAAGTAATCGAGGTACTGGATGTCTACGATCGGACGCAAACCTCGCATCGCGGCACCGATACCTTGGCCCAGGATGGTGGCCTCCCGGATACCGGTGTCGGTCAGGCGCATATCACCGTACTTGGCGTTCAATCCGTCGAAAACCTTGTTCACATCTCCGAGCCTGCCAACGTCCTCTCCTACTACGAAGAGTCGCGCGTCTTTCTTGAAGTTGTGATCGAAGCAGCGCACCAGGACTACGCTGCCGTCAACGAGTTCGGACTCGTCGCTGTATGCAGGCTTCTTCTCTTCGACTTCCAATGGCGATTCGGTGGATGTGCTGTAGAGATGAGAACGGTACCTGTGCTGCTGTTCGGCCTCGTAGGTTGTGAGGAAGGAACGGATCTGTTCGACGGCAGGGTCATCGGCGTCGGACGATGCGATGAGAGCTTCAGTTAAGGCGATGGCTACAAGCTTGCGATTCACTTCCATCGGCTCGGCAAGCATCTTGATTGCTGGATCGAGGGATGCGTTGCCTGTTGCCGATCTCGCCTGTTCGATCAGGCTAAGTGCGCTAGCGACTTCCTGCTTCATCGGGTCGATGTATGCGTCCCATGCATCCTTTCGGGCTTGCTCGATGCTCTGTTTGTCCTGCGCTTCAAGTTCCGCCAGTGCCTCTACGGTTGTGATCTGTGACGACAACAACCACTCACGCATCTTGGCGATGCAATCGTGATCGTCTTCCCACTGCAGTCGTTCTTGAGGTTTGTACCGCTCGTGACTGCCGCTCGTCGAGTGGCCTTGCGGCTGAGTCATCTCTGTGACGTGTATGAGCGCGGGGATGTGTTCCCGCCTAACGCGGTCTGCGGCAAGTGCGTAAGTGTCGACAAGCGCGACATAGTCCCAGCCTCTTACCGTATATATGTCGAGGCCGCTTCCTGATTCCCAGCGCATCCCTTCGAGAGATCTCGAGATCGACGACTTAACGGTTTGCAATTCGTTGGGGACCGATATGCCGTAGCCGTCATCCCATATCGAAAGAAGCATCGGCACTTGAAGGACACCTGCGGCATTGACCGTTTCCCAGAAGATCCCTTCGCTGGTGCTGGCGTTGCCGATCGTGCCGAAGGCAACTTCGTTTCCATTAACAGAGAAACCCTTCGAAAGAGCTTTGAGTCCCTCGTTGTTGCGGTATAGCTTCGATGCATAAGCCAGACCAAGAAGCCTCGCCATCTGCCCGGCGGTGGGGGACATGTCCGCTGAAGTGTTCTTCTTCGTGACCTGGTCGATGAAGGCTCCGCCTTCGTCTAGGAACCTTGTTGCGAAGTGGCTCCCCATCTGGCGCCCCGCCGAGGCTGGGTCGTGGCTCGGGTCTGAATCGGCGTACAGCTGGGCGAAGTACTCAGCCATCGTCAGCATCCCGGCTGCGAGCATGAACGTTTGATCGCGGTAGTAACCCGAGCGCCAATCGCCGGGACGGAAGGCCCTGGCCATCGCCAGCTGTGCGACCTCCTTGCCGTCCCCAAAGATCCCGAACTTGACCCGGCCCGCTCTGAACTCTTTTCGCCCGATCAGGCTTGCTATGCGACTTCGGTAAGCCATCCGATAGTCGGCAACGATCTCATCGGCGGAGAGGACCAGCCGTGCGTCGGGGGTAGTCAGGTTGGGAGTTATGGTTTTGCTCATCGCTTTGAGGGCTCCGTTTAGGGTGAGTGCGTTCAGAACGAATAGTAAACGACCATCAAACTGAAACGGAGGGCGATCTTTCGATCGCCCTCCGTCATGGATCCATTCGCCTCGGGGGGGATGAGACGCTAGGAATCTGTTTCACTTTATGCCCTGGGGCAAATGGTTCAAACCTTCTTGGGAAAAAATCTTTTCCCACTCACTCAGCAAGCCGACCAAAGTCCAGCATTTTCTCGCCTGGCGCTCGCCTGGGCGGCCAGGAATTCTTCGACGTGAGAGATATTTGGCGGAACGGTGTATGCCTGGGCGAATCCCCTCAAGACCATCTCCTTATTAACGAACATTTGGTCGCTCTGCCTGTAGATATAGGCAAGGGTCCGGTTGTACCGGTCGAAGCGGTCAAGGTCGAAGACCAGGTGGACCTTGGTTCCCTGGGGCAGGATCTGTTTCATGGCGTTGGACGCTTCGACTCCGAAACACTGAACTTCACGCCTTGGATCAACCGATTCTGGGGAGTTGATCCCGATAAGGCGGACCCTTACCTTGGGCGCAACGATCACGGTGTCGCCATCGACCACCCTAACGATGCTGGTGTCCTCGGTCCCCAGGCTCCCGGCCCCAAGGCTGTCGGCGGTCGATGTTGGCGAGCGAGACTGAAACTGCTGCTGACTGTTCGGCCCCCTGGGGGCCGAACAAGCTGTCAAGGCAACCACCATGAAGGCAGCCGAAACGGCGCAGGTGGGAGTAAGGCGCGTTCTCATGGGACAAGGGTCTCATGCGGGTACGACAAATGATCCCGGATCAGGTGGGCGGCGGGCAGACAGGTTGTGCGAAACTTCCCCACATGGAACTGCTAGAGGAAAAGGTCGCTGCCTATATGCGCGGCCTCTGCGACCGCTACGACAACGATGTTCTTGCTGCGATGGAGAAGATCGCCGAAGAAAACGGTTTCCCCATAGTGGGCCGGACCGTGGGGGCCTGCCTTCAGATGTTCACCCGTTCGATCGATGCGAAAGATGTTTTCGAGATGGGTTCGGGCTACGGCTATTCGGCCTACTGGTTCTCGACCGCCGTCGGTGAGAAGGGGCACGTAACCCTAACCGATGGCGACCCTGAGAACGCCAAGAAAGCCGAAGAGCACCTTACGCGAGCCGGACTATGGTCTCGATGCTCCTTCGAGGTCGGCGATGCGAT
This sequence comes from Actinomycetota bacterium, assembly GCA_046262935.1. GTDB lineage: Bacteria > Actinomycetota > CADDZG01 > JAHWKV01 > JAHWKV01 > JBHELT01. The sequence goes on from JBHELT010000095.1 coordinate 52,714, forward strand.
CGAGGCACTGGAGAAGACCGATGGCGAGTTCGACGTGGTCTACAACGACATCGACAAGGGCGATTACCCAAGGGCCTTCGAGGTCGCACGAGGCAAAGTAAGGGTGGGCGGTTACTACATGTGCGACAACGTGCTTTGGTCCGGAAGAGTTGCAAGTGACGACGACGATGCCTGGACACAAGCGATCCGAAAACATAACCAGGTCATCTATTCCGACGAAAACTTCGTCTCGTCCATCATCCCGATCAGGGATGGTGTCATGGTCGCGCTTCGAGTGAGCTGAATTAAGCCGAAGCTCCTGTCCGTGTAACGAAAAGGTCAGGCGAGTCTTTGAGAAGTTCACGCTTCATCGCTTTCAGTGCACGGAACTGAAGAACGCGAACAGCACCATCACTCTTGCCCATGACCTTGGCGGTTTCGATGACTGAGCGTCCCTGCACGAATCGCAGTTCCAGTACGGTCTTGTGCTCAACCACGAGTTTGTCCATCGTTGCCCGCAAGGTTTCAGCGTCGGAAGATTCCAAGATCTTGGTTTCGACTTCTTCGCTAGAGGCAGACTCGGGGATGATGTCGTGCGACACCTCGAGGGTTGCGTAGTTCGACTGGACGACGTCGACGATCAGGTTGCGTGCGATCCGAACGAGCCATGCGGTGAACTCGATGCCGCGGAACTCGTAACGGTTGATGCTTCGCAGGGCGCGAACGAATGTTTCGGCGACTATGTCTTCGACCTTTTGGGAGCCCTGCACACGAGACGCGACGTAGCGGTGAACGTGGGGCACGTATTCCTTGTAGAGAGCTGCGAACGCATCGCGATCGCCGATCTTTGCCTTGGTTATGAGCGACTTGGCTTCATCTACCGAAAGGGCCCCGCTCCATCGCCCCTTTACTGCCGGAACAGCGATGGCTGTTTCGATGACTCCGGCTACTGATGGCATGTGTCCTCCGATGGACTAGTACGTTCCTGCAAAGGTACTAGTTATTTCGGGGGATGTTCTAGCTATCTTGAACGAGTTGGACCACTCGCGCGCCATGTTGGTCCTTCTGGCTCACCGTTTGACCTTGAAGGGTCAAAGTATGTCCCTAAAGATCGGCTGTTGCGTGCATAATCGGCGTATGTCCGCATCTGAGGGAAGCGACCGGATCAGGGTAGTTGTCGTGGATGACCATCCATCGTACGCGCAGGGCCTCGAGATGCTCTTGAGGTCCGTGGTCGATGACATCGAGGTGGTAGCAATCGCCAAAGACCATAAGAGCGCGATCGATGCGGTTCGGACGCACCTTCCGGATGTCGTGTTGATGGATATCCGCATGCCGGGGGCCGACGGCATCGAGATCACCAAACAGATCCGCGAGTCATTCCCGGTAGTAAAGGTGGTGATGCTTACGGCGTCGGAAGACGATCAGGATGTCTTTGACGCGATGAGCCTCGGGGCCAGCGGCTATCTTCCGAAACAGATCGAGGTTGAAGAACTGGTCGCGGCGATCAGGTCTATCAGCGCCGGCCAGGTTGTGATCTCGCCCCAGGTGGCTGGCAAACTGCTTGGCCAAACGACGGGAGAGGCGGTGCCTCTAACGGAATCAGAGAGGGAACTGCTGCGACTCGTAGCCGAGGGCCATGACAACGCGAAGATAGCCGAGGTGATGTCGGTCAGTGAGTCCACGCTGAAGAGGAATCTCAGAAACATCCTCGAGAAACTGCACCTGCACAACCGGATACAAGCCGCTGTCTATGCGGCGAAGAAGGGTTGGATCTGAGCGGATATCCTTTGGTTCCCGTACCTCAACTTGGGGCGTGTAGCTCAGCGGGAGAGCGCTGCTCTCACACAGCAGAGGTCACTGGTTCGATCCCAGTCACGCCCACTACATAAATTTGTTCCCGGGGGCTAAATCTCGGAGCTTAAATGCCGGACGCGCGATGCGGTCGGCGATCTCGGACTAACAATCTGCAGTTTCAGCCACCTTCATCAGGGTGGTCCGACAGTTCGAATCTGTCAGCGCCCACTGTGAGCCTCTTATTCGAACTCGGACGCGAGAAAAGAGCCTCGAACACCTCGGTGAACTCCGGCTTGGCTTTGCCATCTTTGATGTAGACGGCCTTGAGAACGGCCTGATTGAAGCGACGACGCACTTTCGGCCGCGCCTTGAAGTACGCGTCGTGGCAACTACCGGCGAGTTTGATAGCGAGTTTCAACACCTCATGCCATCCAGCGAGATCCTGTTCGGTCTCCATCAGTTCGGACTTCGCCTTCTGCTCTGAATGCGTGATCCGCTCCTGATCTGCCTTCAATAACTCGAGCGGGATCGCGTTGACGTAGTAAGCCTTCAACAGCTTCTGCCTTTCGGAAGCGAGTTCCGCGAGCTTATTGGCCATGAGAACTCGAAGATCTGCTGCAGTTGCTTGCCGTTCGACGATCTCATCCTCAAGTTCTTGCGAAAGTCTTTCAACCCATTCCGAAGGTAGCTGCACCTTGCGATAGATGTCCTCAACCATCCTCTCCGCATCGGAGGCCATGACGTAGGGCTGAGTGCATCCAGTCTTTACTCGTGATTCGTTCTTCTGCCCGAGGCAGTACATGTACAGATACTTACCTTTGGCCAGCGTCAATGACAGGTTGCGGCCGCACTCACCGCAAGCTAGCAACCCCTTCAAGTAGTGATCGTGGGTTCGTTGTCGGGTCCCAGCTTTGTTGTGCACTCTTAGAACTTCCTGCACCCGCTCGAACAGATTCATCGTGACAAGTGGCTTATGCGTGCCTGGGTATTGGACGCCATTCCACTCAACGATCCCAGCGTAGAAGGGATTTGCGAGAGTAAGAGCGAGCGAACTTACCGGCGGCGATGCTCCGGGCTTCTTGCTGAACGGATTCGTGAGTCCCTTGGCCGCAAGCGATGCCTGGACCTCTGCGAGCGAGTAATCGCCTGTTGCGTACATGCGAAATGCCTCACGTACCAACAGAGCGCGTCCTGGGTCGAGTATGACCTTGGCGGTTTCAGTGTGACCGACGCGCTCTCGATGATTGAGATATCCCATCGGCGCCCGCCCCGGCCATCCTCCCTGCTTTGCTTTCTGCGTGAGTCCTTTGGTGACTTCTGCTCCGAGGTTGGCTGAATAGAACTCAGCCATGAGCGCGTGGATCCCTTCCACAAGTCTTCCTGAAGCGGTCTCTTCGATGTTCTCAGTCACGGATGCTAGTTGCACTCCGTACTTTCGAAGCGCAGCCCTGATCGCGACGTGGTCTTCGATGTTTCGTGCCAACCGATCGATCTTGTGAACGACGATGATGTCGATGCCGCCTTCGCCGATCCGCTGCAGCATCGCTTTCAGGTTGGGGCGGTCGGCCGAGCGTGCCGACTCGCCGGCGTCGATGAACTCGTCCGCCACGTCCCAGCCCTTGTCGGCGATGTAGCGGAAGCACGCTTCGCGTTGTGCCGGTATCGAATAGCCCTCGGATGAGTCACCCTTCTCGGCTTGCTCCTTGGTTGAAACTCGAAGGTAGATGAATGCATTCATTGCTCCGGCTCCTCCTGTTCGATAAGCGTCATCGCGAGCTCGATAAAGGCCCTTGCCAATGGACGCAGTTCCCCCTCCTTGGGCATTGGTCGATGGCTTTGGTCGTCGAGACTACTCGCCGGAGCCGACACATCGGAAAGCGCCACCTCCCGAGGCGTCTCAGTCAGGGTTGACAACGGGCCGCTCCCTTAGCGGTATGGCAGGCAGATATGGCAACGCATAACGCTCTTCACCCAGCAGTGGCAGCCAATTGATGCCGAGCGGGTCGCCCATATGCCGATCGAGGGTTGTCGACGCCACCCACTGCCTGTCGTGCCGGGCGTTGCGTCGAAACGATGCCTCCCGGCTGGCATCGGGGAAGCAGAACAAGAGCCAGTGATACTCGTAGGTGCCGAACTCGAGGAAGTGGCCGTAGTCGTAGAGCTTGCGATCGATCCTTTGCGGGCTCTCAGTTCCCCGGTCGAGCTCCAGCAGGAACGAGGTCTTGCCGTAAGCCGACCAGAGCTTTCCTTCACCATCGGCTATCGAGTAGCCCTCCCACCATCCCTTTGCGAGCTGCAGCTCACTTCGCCATGAAGTAAGCCGGATGCCGCTGCCGTGCCGGCAATCCCATGCGAGCTTCGTGAAGAAACTGTTGACCGTCAGTTGATGCTGAAGCTTCGGGCTGAAAGCGATCTTGGTCATGCGGTCTTTTCGAAGACCGAGCGCCTTGACGTCGGTCCCGATCTCGGCGGCTACGACGTAGACGCCGAGATCACCAAGGACGTGGTGGTTCGGATAAGACCCCTGAGCTTTCCTGGGTCGAAATGGCTTTACGAGGCCAAGTTCACGAAGTCTTTCAAGTCGTCTTCTGCAAACACGATCGTTTTCGAAAAAGAGTTCTTTGATGTGTTGGGTGGTTAAAACCCTATGGTTGTAAAGAGCAAGACAGATCTTTGTGTCTCTAGGTTGGATCGATGTCGAAACTTCCAGTAGGAACTCTGCGGATCTATTGTTTGGAACTTTTCTAGGTAAATCATGAAGCTTAGAAAAGTGAGTCCTGTCCTCCATCGGATCACCCTGCATGGCGATCACCTGCCTGAATGCCAGGGCCGACATGGTCCGATGTAGATAGGACCGGCGGGCGGACCCCCGAGCGGACCATGGAGCGGACCTCGGGCCGGACCCCAGTGATGCAGATCGGAGGAGGGGCTGAAAACGGACACCGGCTCGAAGAGTTAGCTTCTGCGGTTTCAGCCGCATTCGCCGCCTGCCTCGGCCGACCGCCACAGGTCGAAGTGGAGATGACACATTTGGATTGCGCTACGACGCAAGTCCCGCTGATGAATTTGGTTTCCATGCCAACAAAGGTGACCGGGAGGCCCATTCGTAACGTTTTTATTGGCGCGACGCAGGCGCGACGCGATTTCAGGCACAAAATTTGGAAACGGACATGTCCCAAAGTGGAGGCGCGACGCGCCAAAGCACACAGCGAGTCTCAAGTCGTTTGCGATATCGGCCCTTACTTCGCCGCTGGACCGGGTGGTTTCGCGGCTTTCGTCATAGGTGTTCCGCAACTTTCTGGGGTTATTTGCATGATCGGGAAGGTGAAAAGCAAACG
>JBHELT010000096.1:0-3424 GCA_046262935.1 Actinomycetota bacterium
TGCAGCAGCTGATGCCGACGTGTTGCCGGTTGAAGCACAAACGATCGCTCTAGCTCCGGCCTCCACGGCCTTCGATACGGCCAGTGTCATACCTCGGTCTTTGAAGGACCCCGTTGGGTTGGCGCCTTCGAACTTGAGATAAACGTCAGCCGAGACGCGCTTGGATAGAACCTTCGATAGCAACAATGGGGTCCCGCCCTCTTGGAGGGTCACTACTGGCGTTGAGGCATCGACCGGAAGGCGCTGCCGATATTGCTCGATGATCCCCCGCCAGGTCCCCATGTCAGTCTTCGGCAGACTGCACTCTCATGGCAGAAGCGATCTCTTCAACCATGTCGAGACCGCGCAGTGTTCCCAGCAAGGCCTGGAAATCGCGCTCCAAAGCGATATGGGTAACGAGCACAAGATGTGCTTCTTCTCCCATGCCCTCTTGCCAAACGCTCTTGATGTTCACATCGTTGTCTGCGAAAGCTTGTGCCACTTTCGCCAACACGCCAGGGCGGTCCAAGACCTCGAGCAAGATGTAGTACTGACTCAGATTCGCATCCATCGGTCTGATCCGAGCGTCTTGGGAATAGCAGGTACATCCGATACCTCGGCCGCCGTTCAGCATGTTCCTTGAGACTGCGACGATATCTCCAACAACCGAAGTGCCCGTTGGGTCTCCGCCCGCGCCGCGCCCATAGAACATCAACTCCCCCACGCGCTCTCCTTCGATGAACACAGCGTTCAAGTTCTCGCGCACTGAGGCCAAGGGATGATTGACGGGGATCATCGTCGGGTGGACCCTAACGGCGATCTCGCCGTCGACGCGCTCGCCGATCGCAAGGAGTTTCACAACGTATCCGAGGTTCCTCGCGAGCTCGATGTCACGCTGAGACACCTGCGTTATGCCCTCGCGATAGACATCGCCCGCAACAACCCGCGCGTTGAATGCGATGCTCGAAAGGATCGAGATCTTGGCTGCCGCATCGAAACCTTCTATGTCGGCGGTCGGGTCGAGTTCTGAGTAACCAAGCCTCTCCGCCTCAGCGAGAGCCTGTTCGAACTCCATCCCGTCCTCGCTCATGCGGGTCAAGATGTAATTCGTCGTGCCGTTGACTATGCCCATCACCCGTTCTATACGTTCGCCCGAGAGCGATTCTTTCAGTGGACGGATGATCGGGATCCCCCCGGCAACGGCTCCTTCGAAATACAGATCTACGCGCGACCGCTCAGACTCTTCGAAGAGGTCGCGCCCGAGTGTTGCGATCAACTCTTTGTTCGCGCTGACGATGTGCTTGCCGCTGCGCATCGCATCGATCATCAATGTCCTTGCGGGCTCGATGCCCCCCATGACTTCGACCAATATGTCGATCTCGGGGTCCCCTACGACCTCACTAGGGTCATCGGTGAAGATCTGCTTCGAAAGTGGAACGTCACGTTCTTTGTTCAAGTTCCTAACGGCGACCTTTCGAACCTCGAGCCTAGCCCCAACACGTTCGCTGATCTCAGCAGCGTGCAAGTCCAATATGCGGGCAACTGCGGAGCCGACGATCCCACAGCCAAGCATCCCAACCCCGATGACTTCTGCCATGTCTTTGTCAGTCGGATGATTCTTCGGCGACGGTTGGGGCCGCGAGTTCCTTTGCGGCCTCTCTCGCCATGCCGACCGCGGCCGCGGTCAGGCCGATCCAAGCGACCTTTTGGGCGATCGACTGCTCTTCGTCTTCCCCGGGCAGTTGCTGCCGAAGTGCCTTGGTCCAGATCTGCTCGACCGCCATCATCGCGAGCCGCGCTGCAACCGCGCCGAGGGCAATCGCCAGCAGCTTGCGGGTCGCGCCACCTTTCGTTTGCATCTTCGCCATCTTTCTCCCTTGGGACGACGTTAAGGCTTTCACGTTCTTACTCGGCGCGTCTATTCCCCAAGGTTGAGCATTCGATGCCTTCTCACCCAAACATGGGAAGCGAAACCACCATACGGCATCCATGCGGATGGACCGGATGCACCGAGATGTCGCCTCCGTGCAGGTCGACGATCCATTTGGCGATGGCAAGACCAAGCCCGGTGCCCCCGTGTTCACTGGAGCGCGCCGCGTCTGAACGGTAGAAGCGCTCGAACACCCTGGATACCTCGGCCGGTGGTATCCCAGGTCCTTCGTCGCTCACTTCGATCATCACTTGACCCTTCGACGAACTCGCTCTCACCTGCACCTTGCCGCCAGATGGCGAGTGTCGGATCGCATTCTCCAGGAGATTGGCGATGACCTGGTGAACCCGCTCAGGATCGGCATCGGCCTTGAGATCGCGGGGTTCCACCGTAACTGTCAACTGGATACTTGGGTCCCCAAGTCTGGACTCCTCGCCAGCTTGTTCGAGAAGATCGGCTATGCCGAACGACTGCCTGGTCAAGGGGACCGCCCCACTTTCGAGCCGCGAGAGGTCAAGCAATTGTTCGATCAATCTGCCGAGCCGCTCGACCTGATTCAGCATCGTCTTGAAGGTTGCGGGATCAACCGCCTGAACACCGTCGACCAGGTTCTCCAACACGGCTTGCAGCGCGCTGATCGGTGTCCGAAGCTCATGCGACACATTCGCGATCAGATCGCGCCGCATCCGGTCTACCTCGGCAAGTTCACCAGCCATGGTGTTGAAAGCACGAGCCAGTTCACCCACCTCATCTCGCGACGTCGCAGTAACTCTGCGGTCGTAGTTACCTTTTGCCATCTCGCCAGCTGCCATCGCCATCTCACGCAAAGGCGATGTCATACCGCGGGCAAGAAATTGGATCATCCCCATCGCCAAGATGCCCCCGATGACGCCGCCGACGATCAGTCCGTAGCCTGTCTTTACTCCGATGAATACCACCAGTTCTGCGACGCCAACGGCGGCAACGATGATGACCCCAAGTTTGCTCTTGATCGAAGAAAGCGGGTCGAGAGGTCTCAACCTGCAACAGTCTCCAAGGCGTAACCAACTCCGTGGACCGTTCTGAAGAGGTCGGGCCCAAGTTTTCGACGTAAAGCCCCAACGTGCGAATCGACCGTTCGCGCGCCTGATGCGTCGCGGTAGCCCCAAACATCCGACAGCAATTGTTCACGGGTATGGACAACACCTGGCTGCGATGCGAGGCGGTGCAGAAGGTCGAATTCGATCGGCGTGAGATGGACCTGCTTGCCGTCGCGCGATACTTGACGTGTTGCCGGATCGATCTCGAGATCGCCCAGGTGCACTGACGACCCAACCGGTGCCGGGAACCTGTTCACCCTTCGCAATATCGCCTGGACCCGCGCGACCAGTTCACGCGGGCTGAATGGTTTGGTCATGTAATCGTCGGCGCCGAGTCCCAGACCCACCAGCATGTCGGTCTCGGAGTCCCTGGCAGTCAGCATCAATACCGGAGTCTGGCGATTGCGCTAGATCCTCCGACAGACCTCCAGCCCGT
>JBHELT010000097.1:0-3034 GCA_046262935.1 Actinomycetota bacterium
AGATCGGACTCGGCGTTGGGCGCGCCGATGCCCTCGATCGTTTGGCCGAACGAACTGGCGTTCCCGACGTTCGTATGCTGGTTTCAACTCTCAATCATGCGGACAAACACGGCACCCGGGTTTCGAAATCGCTATTGGGGCTCTCATCTGACCTATGGGCCAAGCAGCGAAGAGCTGCTGAGGAACAAGCAAGGCGAGCTCCGATCAAAGTCCTGTTCCCGCTCGTTCTGCTCATCTTGCCGGCCTTCGTACTTCTCACGATAGTGCCCCTTCTTTTGGGCACCTTCCGCTCCCTTGGTTTCTAGGTCGCGAAAACTTCATGTGGACTGATGTCGGTGGTTGTCTCTAGAATCTCGCTTAGTATCCACTTCCCCACTTTCTGCACTTCCCAGTCGTGTACGAAGTCCTTCGGTTGAAGGATGAAGGAGGGGTGAAGTGAAAAGGATCCTACGTTCGGATGCGGGGCAAACCACCGCTGAATACGCTTTGGTCTTGCTCGCGGCAGCGGCGATAGCCATAGTGCTCATCAACTGGGCAACAAATAACTCGGCTCTGACAAGCTTCTTCAGTTCGATCATCAGCAAGATCGCGGGACAGGTTCCGTAACCTGGCAGTCCGGATATGGATGCGCGACTCGGGGCAGTCAACCGTTGAATTCGCGCTGGTCCTTCCTCTGGTGATGATGGTCCTACTCGGCCTTATGCAGGGCGGATTGTTGCTTCGCGACCAGATGGTCCTGTCGTCTGCAGCCAGAGACGCAGCAAGGGAAGCGGCAGTGACGGCGGATCAGTCGCGGATCATCGATGCCGCCCATCGTTCGGCGCCCGGGATGGCCATGACCGTTGCGATCGATCGGGGCCCGAAGCGGGGAGATCCGGTGCGCGTTGAACTCGGGTCCCGCCCGACCGTCGTTCCACTGGTTGGGGCGATCGTTTCTGGGATGAAGATCAAAGCGTCTGCCGTAATGAGGGTCGAGCGAGCGGAAGGTGACTGAGAGCCAGCGGGGTAGCGCTGCGGTGCTTGTACTGGCTGGGGCGCTGGTCACGATGGTTCTGCTGCTCGGCCTCGGGGACCTTGGAGTGTTCTTGATATCCCGCAACAGGGCCCAAACGGCTGCCGATGCCGCCGCGCTGGCGGCCGCTCAGGAACTTCTTCCCGGTTCTGCCGCCGAACCGGCCTCCCAAGCGGCTAGATTCGCTCTGAAGAACGGGGCGAAACTGCTCAGCTGTCGATGTGCGCCTGGTGATCGCCAGGCGGTCGTTGAGGTTTCGGTCCCCGTCCGGTTTTCGATCGTGAAGGGACTTGGCGTGACCGAGGTGAGAGCAAAGGCGCTGGCGGAGGTTGAGCCGGGTGGGCTGCGTGCCCGTTCCGGTTAACCCGGCCCTGTTAACTGCCGACTATCACGAAGTGTCGCTAAAGCGGTTAAATCTGCGCGCGGGGAGCAAGAGATCTTGAGCGGTATGTCGGGAAGATGGAGTTTGATCAGGCGGCGCATCGCTTGGATGCTGCTCGCCCCTGCATTGATCATCTCGGCTGGCGTCGTTGTTTACGGGGCTCCCGGCACGTTCATCCTGTCGTCGAATCCGCCTTCGGGTTCTGTTGACCCAGGCGGAACCGTCACGTACACGGTCACCGCCGACAATTCCCCTGGCGCCGCCGATGTAACCGCGACGGTCGCCGACTCAGATCCAACGAACTTCACCTCGTCGATCGTCTCGCCCATCACTCCTCCTTCGATCCATGTGCCGGCAAGCGGTTCCGTCACGTTCACAGTCGTTGTAACCGCCGCACCTGGTGCTGCTTACGGGTCTACCGAGACAACCACATTCACCCTTAACGCCATCCGAGGCAGCGGACCGCTTGAAGTCAACACGATCGACATCGTTACGACGGTCAATGCTGGGCCTGCTCTTTCATTGACCAAGACGGTCGACGGGCAGCCGGTCTCAACAAGCGCCGTCATCGGACAGACAGTCGAGTACGCGATCAGTTACGACAATACGAACCCCCAGACCGCAGATGCATTCACCATCACAGACGTGGTTGACCCGCGTTTGTCGATCGGGGCGATCGGCGGCGGTGGATCTGCGTCTGGATCTACGATCACGTGGCCGATCGGCTCCGTTGCGCCCGGCGTTACCGGAACCGTCACCTTCACTGCGACCGTGGGGACCGTGACAAACCAGACATCGATACCCAACACCGCGTCTGGGCAGGGGGCCAACATAGCCAAGGGTGATTCCAACACCGTTTCGGTTGTGGTCGATGCTCCCGTCCTGACGATGAGCAAATCGGTTGCCACATCGTCTGATGTCACTGGGGTCAGCGGGAAGCCGGGCGACGTCATCGTGTTTTCGATCGACTATCGAAATGGTGGAAGTGCCGACCTGCACAACTTTTCCATCACCGATGTTGTGAGCTCATCTGTTTCGATAACAGCAGTGTCGCCCCCGGGATCGGCCACGGGCAACGATGTTTCGTGGAACCTGGGGACCCTTAGCGTTGGTGTCACGCAAACGGTAACGATCACAGGAGTCGTGAAGGTTGTTGCCGATGGAACGGCCATAACCAACACGGCGACCGGTATGGGCGACGAGCTCGTCTCGAGCGTCACGAGCAACCAAACCAGCACCTTGATCAACGGCTCGGCCGACTTGGGGGTTACCAAGACCGCCGCAGCCACGGTCTTTGCCGGGGACCCTTTGGTTTATACGCTCCACGTTGACAACAGCGGTCCAACCGCGAACGCCGGTTTCTCTGTCACCGACACCATTCCTTCGGGGACAACTTTCCTCTCAGCATCGAGCGGGTGCTCCCTGAGCGGCGGGACCGTAACTTGTTCGAGTTCGGGGCTCGCCCTTCTCGCCTCGGCGGATTTCACGATCACCGTTACCGTAGGGCAAGCGGTACCGACGGGGACCGCGATCGTGAACACTGCGGTCATCGCGTCGACCTTGACCAGCGACCCCGACCCAGCCAACGATCAAGCCACGACAACCACTACCGTCAATACGAGTGCCGACCTGCAACTCAC
>JBHELT010000098.1:0-9449 GCA_046262935.1 Actinomycetota bacterium
ACCTATAACCCCATCTTGTCTGTGGCCCGTGTAAGTGGGAAGGATCTGTCCTCGTCCCACCGAGACTACGCCACAGTTGCCCGTCGAATTACAGTCGCCATCGGGGTTCTGCCATTTTAGATGCACCTTAAGACGTTCGTCCTCATTGTTAGCGCAGACTCGTCCGCCGCACTGCGTTTCGACCTGCGATGGCACTAGCCGTATCAAACGGTTGTTCAGGAAAGTTCTTAGCAAGTCGCCGGTCCTTGGATCGGTTATGCCCACGGCGCCGTCAACCTGGTACCCAAGGTCGCTCGAAGCGTGCAGAGCGTTGTACTGACCTCGAACTTGACCGTTGGTCACGTCGAGAAGGTCTAGCACGCCGTCTTCGCGCGGGATCTGCACCCTGTTGCCGAAACATGCCAAACCCGGTCGCGCCTCGAAGCGACGCGTGTTACGTGCGAGCGCGGCATTTGAGCCGGGGGCTGGATCCTTCGGGAAGTCGGGCCAGATGCCTTCACCCGGAAAGTCGGGAGCCCCCGAATACGTACTCCAAAGCAGTTTCCCGGTTTTGGCATCGACCGCGAAGATGTTCTTCTGCCCTTGTGCGGGTATGCCACCCAAGGTATCGAGAAAGACTCGTCCCCCACAAACAGCGACGCGGTCGATGGTCTTGTTGTAGTCGGTACCAGTTACCTGGAACGACCAGATCTTTTTTCCTGTCTTCACATCGAGCGCGTAGAGGAACCCGTTGTTAGCGGTCGTGTAATAGATGCCGTTGGAGATGTATGGCTGGTTTGCGTTCGGGTACCCACCGAATGCACCGCTGTGGCGCGGGTCGGGTTGGAAGCGCCAAACAACCTCGCCGGTCGCAACGTCGAGTCCAAGTACCGAGTCGGTGCCCGCTCCGTTCACGATCACCCTCCCAGCCGATACCAGGAGCGGGCTCATCGGATAGATCCCAGATGGAAGATCCGACATCTTGGTCGACCATCTAAGCGAATGAGTCTTGAAGCGGGGTGCCTGAATGAAGCCTGTGCCGTCGGGGCCCCCGTCGGTCGGCCAGTCACTCGCGTGCGCGGGAACCGCCCAGAATGGCACCGCCATGACCGCGCATACGATGATCGAAAAGAGTCTCTTCATGACAGTTCGTACCTGAATCGGGCAGGGACCTTGTTGCCCGCCTTTATCAATGTGAAGAACCCGCCGCCGGTATCGACTGCAGGGAAGAAGTCGACCCCGGCGCCACTCTTCGACTTAGTGAAGCCCCATGCCCATAGGTCGCTCTCGTCGATACCCTCGCGGTGGCTGTCGAACGTTATGGGGGCTCCGGCTCCTTCGAAGTCGCGAATACCGCCCAGTCCTTGCGTGATCGAGCCCTCTGTCTTGGCGATGGAAGCTAGTAGCACTGCATCGAACACTGTCGAAGTTCTAACGGGAGCGACATCGTTCTGCAACTTCTGGAACTGTTTGTAGAAATCCGTGATGCGCGACTCGTTGAGCCACGGCCCAGCCCAAGGGCCAACCGACAATATCCCCTCGCGAAATGCAGTTGGAACGACTTGGGCAGAGGCGTTCTTTCCGAACTGGGGGACCGCGATATCGAACGGGAGTGCTAGTTGGTACGAAAGCGCGGAGTGGTGGACATCTATCACTATTCGCGCGGCTTCGGCAGGGTTGTCTGTCCAAAGAACTACTGCTTGAGCTCCACGATCGGCGGCCAATTCGGCGGGTGTGTGGATGTCGCCGCCGGTATCGAAACCTTCTTTCGCTACGAGCGTGGCTCCCGCCTGTGTGACCGCTTTCTCGAAAAGGTCGGCGCCTCCCTTTCCGTAGTCGCCATTTTCGAAGATGACTCCGAGACGCGAAAGGTTGCGGTGATCGACCAAGATGGCGGCCAGCACTTTTGCCTGCAGCGAGTCGCTCGGAGCCAGACGGTAGAAGTTTTCGGCGGCGGTCGCATCGTCTGCTGTGATGTAGGCAAGCAGAACTGGTTTGGTGAGCCCTTGCAGCTGCGGCATGACCGCCGGGTCGTCGGTCCCGATCACCAGTACATCTGACTTGGATTCGAGTTCTCGTGCGAGGTCCGGCACCGTTGCCAAGTCTCCCTGGTAGTCAGCTTGCTCGATCTTCACGTCAACGTGATGTTCGCTTTTCAGTCTCTGCACTGCGACGTTGGCGGCGCCGATGCTCGGGCCTGCGAGATCGCCTCCCTTCCCACCCGTTGTGATCAGCAAGCCCACCTTAACTGCAGAGAAATTGCGCGCGCTTGCGCCGGCGATCCTGGCACCGCGCGAACACGCGACGAGAGCGATCGACATCGCGACGAACACGCCGATGGTTTTTTTCATGTCGTGCTCACAAGGAATGTCAACTTCCAGTCTTTGATCTGGGCCGAAACAGCCGAGTCGGGCACGTTATAGGTGAACACTCCAACGTTGGTGGGAAAGTAGTACAGATCGAACCCTTTGATCTTGTCGCCGAGATTGGGTTGAGGATCGGCGATGTTTGGAAGCGATGGCGGGTTGAGACCCAATCGAGTTGGGAAGTGCGTCAGAGCCTGAGTCTCGCTCCAGATGGTTATGCCATCGGCATTCAAGAAGTCGGCTCGCGCTTTCAAGTTTCGAACGGGGGCCGGGCCGAAGTTGCCTACAGCTACGAGCAGATAGTAAGTGCCGAGCCGCGGATCGAGGCCGAACAAGGGAAGTTGCACGAGTGCGCTTGAATCGCCGTTCTTGAAACCTTTGAAACCAGTTGACTGCCGCACACCAAGGGTTGTTGGTGAGATCTTTATGTTCACGATCCTAAGACCCGGTGGAGCGGCTTCGGCAACCGAAACAGCTTCTTGACCTCCACCCAATGCAGCTCCTGTTGATTCAGCTTGCTCGCCCCCCTCTTCATTGCCGCCGAGCGTTGGGGGCTGGACTTGTTCTACCTTGGCCCCCGCACCGGCGACCTGCCGTTGGCATGCGACTAGAGCAATCAGCATCAACAGTGAACAGATGCTGGCGAGGTGTTTTCTCATATCAGGAACCACTTGAATCGTGCCAGCAGCGCCAGGAGCGATAGCAGCGAGAAGATTCCGACCCCTACTACCGGCGCATTCGAGCCCGAGTCGTCTTCCGGCACTGTGGAAAACGAAACGACCAGTTGCCCTTGTGCCCCCTTTGGTTTGCCAAAAAAGGTTGCGGCTTGAAGAGCCCTGCGATTGGCCGCTGCCTTGGCCGCCGTTTGGATATCGATCGCGTTAACGTCGAGTTGCAGGATCGACTTCGATGTTTCGACTCCGAATATGCCGAAGTTCTGGATCGAGTCGGCGATGAACCGCCAGGTCGCACCCAACTGGTGGAACGAATCAACAAGAGACTCGACCCCGTCGACGATGGTCTTGGTCCCCCAAACGAACGAGTTTGTCTGGACCTTGTTTCCAAGAGCTTGTGTTATCTGGTTGGTTCCTTCGTCTTCGATCGCGCGCAAACCCTTTTCGAGTTCGAGTTGGCCAAAGGGAAACTTCACGAAAAGGTATTTGTCCCATCCCGTCGCACCCGGTTTGTTGGAGATCCCAAGGATCGAAGAACACTCGTTGGTGTGATCCTCGTACACGATGCAGTAGAAGTTGTGCTCCAAGATGGCAAGTTTGATCTTCAGCACTGAGATGGCCACCGCCCCATTCGTGGCCAGCGACGCGGGGGCCTCGGGCAGGTACGGCCGGGGATCGTTGGGCCCCCCGGGAACGTTGGAAGCCGTTGGCGCTCCAAGGCTGATCTCGAGATCCTTTATGTTTGCCCACATGCTTTCGGATAGCAGTTGGTTGACCTGCGCGGTCACTTGAGCTTGCGTGCAAACGGGCAAACACGTTGGCGGTCCATTGAGTACCGGCTTGTCGGTCGATTTGCCTATGAAAGATCGCAGTAGCTGCAATGTTCCTATCTCACCCTTGAGCCCATCTCGCGCGAGTTGAACCGAATAAGTGAGGTCGACCATCGCGCGCGATAGCTGTTCAGTCCCTTTCGCGATCGTCCAGGTGCCCCAGAGGAGGTTGGCATGGGTGAACGTACCCGAGTCGCGGTTTCCCTTCTCGGGGCCGATGAGCGGAAGAGCGAGGTTAGAGAATGAATCGTCGAGGGTTGAGAACAGCCCCCCGAGTGCGATGAGGTTCTCGCGGAACAGGTTCAGAACGTCGAGATAGAAGGTACGGCGACCCTTCTGGAATTGTTGACCAGATGAACTGAGAGCTTCGGCTACCGGCTCAGGATAAACAGGTTGGGCGACCACGTTGATCTTAGGGATCTCGGGGCCATTGGACCTTCCTTGCACGATGGCGTTCTGTTCGTTCGGGTAATCCGGAGGCGCCAGATATATCTGCCAATCGATGGTGCTGGCCTTGCCGTGCCTGCCGACCACACCATTGGTCGTTAGTCCGTCGTACCTGCCGTCGGGGAACTCGAGTCCCGAGATCTTGACGCTGTATGGAGTCGAAACATCAGCGATGCCAGTCATCGCTTTCTTCGTTTGAACGTCGTTGTACTGCACTTCTTCGGTGTGTTTGGTGTTGTTTACCAAAGAGATCACCAGTTTGAAGGGGCCGTGATGATGACTGAACTCAGAGGCATTCACCTGCTTCGTGGCTTCGTCGGATCCGGGGTCCCCCGTGTAATAACGGATCTTCAATGTGATCGGTAAACGCTGCGGGCCCGAAGCCGTTTTGAAAGTGTTTCCTTCGCCTGGGATCGGCTTTCCGGTGATATATGCATCAGCGAAGCCACTCGAAGGGATCGCTAGCCTCATCGACATGGAATGGTCACCGACATGTGGCGATGTCCCAGAAGTTGCATGTACATC
Organism: Actinomycetota bacterium; assembly: GCA_046262935.1. Lineage (GTDB taxonomy): Bacteria > Actinomycetota > CADDZG01 > JAHWKV01 > JAHWKV01 > JBHELT01. The sequence continues at coordinate 4,822 of JBHELT010000098.1, forward strand.
CTTCAAAACGCCGGGATCGTCGAAGGTGATCTTGCTTTTGCTGCCTCTCACCCGGTACCACTCCTTGACGTTCACATCGATCGGGTCGCCGTTGGCGTCGATCTGAACGTTCAAAAATTCAGTGTCGGTCAGCGTCGACGGCTTGGCGGTGGTTGTGACCGCGGGGGCAGAGGGGGACCCGTCAAGCCCCGGGCTTGCGGTGCTAGACGGCGTACCCGGATCTGCAGTGGCGGTGGCCGTCTGCTGGCTGGAAGTGCCGGTTGGGGTTACCGTGCTCGGTGTTGTGGCGGCTCTTACAGATGAGCCTGAGCTTGAGAAAGAGGAGCCTTGAGCCGTCGATCCAAGGGCAAGGAAACTGCCGGCCAGTGTGCATATCGTGAGGGTCGCGGCGAACCGTCGTGAACGGATCAAGGTATACAAACTATCCATGCCAGATGCTGGGTCTCATGCTGGGCCAATAACCCCTCGGTGCTACCGTAAGTTGATGCGCCGCCGCCGTGCTTTCGCGGGAATCCTACTCCTTGTCATAACTACGGCAACCGCCGCGGCCGGCCGCGGAGGCGCCTCTGTAGTGGCCGCCCCCATCGCTGCTGGCGGCCCCCCCATCCGCATAGGGATGCTTTCGGTATTCGATTTCGTCGAAGATTGGATGCACAAAGGCGGAGATTTCGCGGCGCAAGACATCAACGCGGCGGGAGGCATCGGGGGCCGCAAGGTCGAGTTGGTTTACGAGAATGATCCGGCCCTGGGTAACCAGGGCATCAAGAACCTGGTCGGCAAGGGCATCGATGCACTGATCGGCCCCGAGGTGTTCACCGCGACCCAGCAGAACGCTGGTCTTTTGAAACAGAACAAGATCATCAACATCCTGCCGCTTTCGCCGGTTGGAGAGATCGCTGATCTGCAAGATCCCTATGTTTTTCGCTTACTCCCGCACGACAAGGCTCAAGCTGAAGCGCTCGTTCATCACATGGTTGATGAGAAGCGATTGAGAAGGATCGCGGTCCTTTATGAAGACGACTTCCTTGGCAAGCCTGGCGCAGGTTTGGTTAGGGACCGATTGAAGTTCCGCGATCTAACCCCGGTGAAGGAACTGTCTTTCAACCGCGGCGACACCGACATGAGCACGCAGGTTGCAGCTATCAGGCAGGCTCATCCCGACGGTTTGATCGTATGGAGCCTGGCCCGTGAAGCAGCGCAGGTTGCGATCGCGGTCAAGAACCTAAAGATGCAGGTCCCAATAGCGGTCCCCATCGAAGCGGCTGCGGGGGAGTATGTCGAGCTTGCAGGTGAGGCTGCCAACGGGACCATCTCGGTGCTTCCGCACAAGACGATCAACAACTGGGCGCCTCCTGGGTCATGGCGGGCGAACTGGTTCGCGAGGTATCACCGAAAGTACGTGATCCAGGCGTACAAGGGGACCAAGGTTCCGAACCTGCCGATCGCTCAGGCGGTTGTGTACGACGCACTGATGCTCTATGCGGATGCCGCGCGGCGTGCGGGGACCACCGATGCCGACGCGGTCCGCAGGGAACTCGAATCGAACAAACCTTTCGAGCTGGTGACCCACAACTTCAGGTTCACTCCCGCTTCGCACGAGACCTATAAGGCCGACGACCTTTGGTCATTCCGGATCGATAAGGGGGCAGCGACATTCGCAGAAGACCCACGCGCTGACCCGGAAACAGAGCGCCAGGCTTGGCAACTGTTCGCTCAGGGATTGCTGTTCGACCGAAAGCGAGGCGTCGCGCTGATACCGTTTTCGATCGGCAATTTCGTTTCGCCGGAACCCGTGAAGGTGTTGGATCTCAGGTGGAAAGTTACTGGGATGCATTTCGCCGATCAGGTTGCGGTTCCGTATTTCGGCCTTCCGTCGAAGTCACCGAAGGGCAAATACGCCATCGTCGATCTTCAAGTCACCAATCTTTCGGCGCGCGCACGCAAAGCTCCATGGATATTCGCGATCGATCAACAGTCGCGGCTGTATATCCCAGATGCACAGGCGACCGCCGGTCTCTGGATCGCAGGGGGCCCCGATGCAAGTTTCTTCATATTCCATCCATTGCCCGGGAACTCAACCGTGAGCGGTTCGGTGGTTTTCGATGTGGACAGGTCTGCCACCGAGTTGCAGGTTGGCGTGCCTAACGACTTCGTCTTCTCCGACTACGCGATGGTCAAAGTTCTTCCAAAGACCTAGTTGCTACGAACAGGCCTTCATGGGTAACAAGCGAGGAACGTTTGGTCCGCAGCCCGTCGCAGAAGCCAGCGATCAATCGCTCGTCGAATCCTCCCGACACTAAGTACTCGGCCAATGAGTAGCCGCTCGGCCCCCGCGATCCGAAGAAGAACCAAACCGGGTCCCAATCGGCATCGACGCTGGTCTGTCTCTCGACGCGTATCTGCTGGAGTCCCGATGATGCCAGAAGGCCTTGCAGACGCTCGTAAGACAGAGTGACCGGCTCGAGAGATCCAAGTGCTTGCTTGATAACCATCCAGACCTCTTCGAGGCCTTCATCTTCGACATCGATGTCGATCTCGGCATTCAACGATTCAGACCCGGCTATGACACCGCCCGGCTCCACGACGCGCGCCGCCTCTTGCAATATCAGGTCGCGCTTTGGCGACCACACCAACAACGAACGCATCAAAGCGCCGTCGAAGGTCTTTGGCGCGAACGGGCATGACGCGGCATCGGCAGCAACCCTCGGACCTTCAGTGATCGAGAGCGCTCGTGCGTCGGAATCGAGGCAGACCACCTCGGCACCGCGGCGCCTAGCCTCGATGGCTAGAAAGCCTTGGCCGCTGCCGAGGTAGACCAATCGCCTGTTAGATATCCGCCCGAAGCGCTCCTCAGACATGTCGATGATGCGGTTTCTCAGGCTGATCAGGTCTTCGGGGTCGGCAGGCATCAGGCATGAGGCTACTTGTTTCCCCGAACGCGCCGCAGGCCGTCTTACACTTCGAAAAGATGAAAAGGGTAACCAGCTTCCTGACCGCGCTGATCCTGTGCGCGCTTGCAGGATGCGCGGGCGGCGCCCGCTCGAAGTTGGTTATAGGCGTTGTTGCCCCCGCTTCCGGTGCGAACGCCTCTATCGGACGCGAGGCGCTGAGGGGCGCCGAGTTGGCGGCGGCCGACCTCAACCGGCGTGGAGGTGTGGCGGGAACGATGATCAGCATCGTGTTCCGCGATGACAGCGATCGTGCAACGGCTCCTGGACAACTTCGAGACCTGGTTCGGACGCCCTCTTTAGCTGCCATCATCGGACCCGAGACATCTTCGTTGGTTTCATCCGATCGCGACCCCACATCGGTGGCTCACATACCGGTTCTGACGCTGGCGTCGGATGGAAGCGTTGCGAAGGATCCGGGGCTCTTTAGGATCGTGCCTTCGAACAGGGCGATGGCCGCAAGTCTGGCGGGCTGGCTAGTTACGACGCGCAAGTTGAACAAGATTGCGATCGCCTCGGGGGCCGGCGCTTTCGGCCAGGATGGAACCGCCGCGGCGAAGGGCGCGTTGAAGCGGGTCGGTGTCCAACCCTCGACGGTCCAACAGATCGAACCGGGTGCACTGGATCTGTCTGGTCTTGCGCGTGGTTTGCGAACTTCGGGCGCAGACGCAGTGATCGAGTGGTGCGAACCTGCGGAAGCTGCGCGATTGACTTCGGCCATACGCGCGCTCGGATGGGATGCTCAGATCGTTGGACCGTCGAACCTTTTCGATACCGATTACCGCGCTCTAGCCGGAAGCGCGACCGACGGAACCGTTATTGCGTTCCCCAAGATCTCAGAAGAGACATGGTTCGGGCAGGATCTTCGGGATTGGTTCCTGGCTTATCACCGCCGTTTCACGCTGCTGCCCATCCCACACCAGCAGACCCTGGTCAGCGAGATCCCGATGACAGCGCTCACCGCTTACGATGCTGTTGGCTTGATAGCGGATGCATCACTGCGCGCAAAGTCCAAGGATCCGGCGCGCATCAGGGCGGCGCTGGCGGCAACACGCGATTATCGAGGGATCTTGCGCAGCTATTCTTTCGGTAAGGATCGAGAAGCATTTGGGAACTCCGAAGTAACCCCGGCGCGCCTTTTCAACCTTGCGATCCTCTACGACGTTCAGCCTGGCTTTGATCTCGATCGGCAGATAGCCTTTTACAAAGTGCAGGTCTCGGCCTTCTACGTACCTGACGAGTATCAACAGAGCGAACAAGGCCAGAAGTTGAAAGACAGGGTGCTAGAGCAGGTACTGTCGGATCCAGAGAACGTGCAGTTCTTCAAGGCATACGAACCGCCGCGCCCACCACCCGGACCTGTTTGATGATTCTTCTTGGCCAGGCCCTCATCGCGGGACTCGGGACAGGAGCCGTCTACGCGCTTATCGCGTATGGCATCTCGCTAGTGTTAAGTGTAAGCAAGACGCTCAACTTCGCGCACGGCGAGATCATCATGACTTCACTGTTCGCTACTTTCGTGGCCTCATATCTGGGTGTGAACCTTCCCACCGCGTTCTTGATCGGTGTGGCCGTGGCGATCCTTCTGGGAATAGCACTTCAGCGTTTCGTATTTAAGCCATTGGCGGGGCGTAAGGGTTCGATCGCGTGGGTATTGGGGGTTGTTGTGTTCGCCGCGGT
>JBHELT010000099.1:0-43325 GCA_046262935.1 Actinomycetota bacterium
TGTGATTTGGTTCTTGCTGCTGATGCGACTATGCCCACGGCGGACATCCTTTACCCTATCTACCATGAGTAAAGGATACTACTGAACGGGTCCAAGTATCAGCCCGCTGTTTGCATCGTGGGGCTACGTGGAGTCGAACCACGGACCTCAGCATTATCAGTGCTGCGCTCTAACCAGCTGAGCTATAGCCCCCGCAGAACTAGCGATTGTAACCGCTTGGTTCAGATGTCTCGGGTCGAGACGGTCATCTCAACGCCGCCTGTGATGTCGGCCACGAGGTTGTAAACGAACGCCGCGACCAATGTCATCATCGACATGACGATCACCTGCACAACGCCGATCACCAACAGGATCCTGAACAGTACCGATCCTTTGAAGTGGAAATCGGGCCACGCCAGCTGCACCAACTTATCGATGTTTCGGACGACGCCCGCGCCTTGTGCGACCCAGAACAAGATCATGAAGAACAACACCACCGTGATCATCAAGGCCAGATAGAAAGTCACTGAGACTTTGAGCATGGTCCATGGATCGACGTGTTTGATGGTCTGCTTCGACCGCAGGCTTCCAAATCGAGCAGGCTCGCGGACAGGCACGGTCCATCCGGTTGATCGCTCTGCCGGCAGGACATCAACCGAAGGTCGAGTGGGCGGGACGGCAAGCGGGAACTCGAAGGGCAACGCAGCAGGTTGAACCGCAACGGTTGCATCTGCTTGCTGCCCGGATGCGATCTCTGCTTCCGGCTTGATATCGGGTACGGGTGCGATCTTGGTTTCGTTCGTCGTCGCAGGACTTGCAGATAGCCACGAGGGTGATCGAGTGGCCATTGGTTCAGGGGACCCCTGCTCCTGCTCCGGTTCACCTGGGGCGGGCTCTGGCTCTGGCACGGCCGAGGACTCCAAACTGTCTTGCAGAAGATCGCGTTCGGGTGTTGATGCGAAGGGCATCCATTCCTGAGGTCCCTTTGACTCGGGAACGCTTTTAGTCACGTCGGGTGGTTCGGTTCGCTCGGGCCCACTGGGGTCCCAGAACGATTCGAAGACGTCGGCGGGTTCTTTCACGCCCTGCGCTTGGTCATCGTGGCCGCTGGCATCAACGCTCTCGGACTGAGTCGCTTCCTCCTGCGATGATCCGGGTTCGTTTTCGCTTTCCAATGCCCAACTTTCTGCGTCGTCTTTCTGCTTTACCCAGTAAGGGTATTTGGCTCACTCATCCTCGATGCGGATTTGCAGGATAGGAGGATACCCTTGTCGCATAAGGGCTGACCCCCGGCGCCTTCAGTCGCCCAACTCCAACCACACCTTCGTAGAGAACTTGGTTCGCCTCTTGGAGACTTCTAACGGTTCGGCGGAAACTTCTACGATCCGGGGGCCCTCTGCCACGAACCAATCCCCGATGTCTCGTCCCCTGGTCCTGCCTCTTACCGCCATGCCTGTTTGCCCGTAACGCCTGAGCGGGGGTTCCCCCAGCTCGATCACCATGAAGTCACCTGGCACGAAGCCATGCACCGAATAAGCAGCCAGTAGTTCCCTCAGCCAAACCAGCAGCAATGCGTCGATGTCTTCAGCGGTCCCAGAGATGCCAACCTCTCTTTCGAAACCAACTGTCGAAGTGTCGTATTCGACGGCGAACATGGCTTGGGCTGCGGTCTCGAATAGGTCGATCAACGACGCTCCGCTCACGGCGAAGCCCGATGCGTCAAGAAGCGGCTTGTAGTTTCCCATCAGACCGAGAGTCGACGACGGTCCTAGTCGACCGTTTCCTCTTCGATGAGTGCGGGGGCCATGGCCGCAACCGAAGTGCCGGGGTCGAGCCTCATGACCCGAACCCCAGTTGTGTCGCGACCTTGCCGTGAGATGTCCTTGACGGTCATTCTGATCACTTGACCGTCGCTGGCGATCAAGAACACGTCGTTACCAACGCGAACGACGCCGGCGCCTTGAACCGAACCGCGCCTTCCGGTGAGTTTCGCGCTTTTGACTCCCTTACCGCCACGACGCTGTCTTGGATACTTGTCCAGCAGCGTACGTTTGCCGTAACCGGCATCTGTGATGATGAGCAATTCCCCGTTGGGATCGACGACATCGAAGGCGACGACCTCGTCTTCGGCACCGAGCCGCATGCCGATGACGCCGCCAGCGGTTCGTCCCATGGGACGAACGTCGGTCTCTTTGAAACAGATCGCCATCCCCTTGCGGCTAACCATGATGAGCTCGTCTTCGCCAGAGGTGGCCTTCACCTGAACGACTTCGTCGTTCTCGCGCAGATTCACGGCGATTATGCCGTCGCGCCGGGACGAGTTGTAGGCATTGAATTCGGTCTTCTTGATAACACCCTTCTTCGTCCCGATCACCAGGTACCTGTGGGTTTCGTAATCGCGCGTATCGATGAGGGCTGCGACCGTCTCCTCGGCAGTGAACGGCAAAAGGTTGCGGATCGATATGCCGCGCGCGGTTCGCTCTTTCTCGGGGATCTCGTGGGCCTTTAACCGGTACACCTTCCCGCGGTTTGAGAAGATCATGACGAAGGCGTGGTTACTGGTTGTCAGCATCCGGTCGACGATGTCGCCTTCCTTGGGCTTGGCGCCTATAACACCCTTGCCGCCGCGACCTTGGGTCTTATAGGTCGCTGCTTTGACGCGCTTTATGTAGCCTGAGCGAGTCATCGTGATGACAACGTCCTCGTCGGCGATCAGGTCTTCGAGGTTGAACTCACCTTCAGCTGGCACGATCTCGGTCCGGCGAGGATTGGCGAACTTCTGCTTCAGCTCGATCAGTTCGTCCTTGATGATCTTTCGAACCCTGGCAGGCGAGGCCAATATGGACTTCAATTCGACGATGGTCTTCGCCAGTTCCTCGGCGTCGTCTTTGATCTTCTGTCGCTCAAGGGCCGCGAGGCGTCTCAGCATCATGTCCAAGATGGCGTTGGCCTGTATCTCAGTGAGGTTGTAGCGATCGATCAATTTAGTGCGAGCGTCCTCGGCCGAGTCGGATTCGCGGATCAGTTTGATGACTGCATCGAGGTGATCGAGAGCGATGAGCAGTCCCTCGAGGATGTGCATCCTGTCTTCAGCCTTCTTGAGGCGGAAGCGGGTCCTGCGGGTGATGACCTCGACCTGGTGATCGACGTAGTGTCGGATGAAATCGCGAAGCGGCAATGTGCGCGGGACATTGTCAACCAGGGCCAGCATGTTCATGCCGAAGGAATCTTGCAGTTGTGTGTACTTGTACAAGTTGTTGAGGACCACCTGGGCTATCGCGTCACGCTTCAATTCGATGACGATGCGTGTACCTTTGCGGTTCGACTCGTTGCGGCCCCCCGAAACGCCGAGGAGTTTCTTGGAGTTCACGAGTTCTGCGACCTTCTCGATCAAGCGGTCACCCGACACCATGTAGGGCAACTCTGTGATCACGATCCGTTGTCCGCGTTTGGCCTCTTCGACCTCGACACGGCCCCTCACTCGAACCGTTCCACGCCCGGTTTCATATGCGTCACGTAGACCCGATGTACCCAGGATTACCCCACCCATGGGGAAGTCCGGTCCCTGGATGATCTGCATAAGGTCGGCCGACGTGATCTCGGGGTTGTCGAGCATCGCAACTGTTCCGTCTATCACCTCACCGAGGTTGTGAGGCGGGATGTTGGTTGCCATACCAACCGCGATCCCAGTTGAACCATTGACCAAAAGGTTTGGAAAACGCGCCGGCAGAACTACGGGCTCGTCGTACTCGTCTGAGTAGTTGCGAACCATGTCGACGGTGTCTTCGTCGATGTCGCGCATCAGCTCCATCGACAAAGGTGCGAGTCTGCACTCGGTGTATCGGTCTGCGGCAGGCGGGTCGCCGTCTACGGAGCCGAAGTTGCCCTTGCCGTCGACCAGCGTGTGCCGCATGGTGAAGTCCTGCGCCATGCGGGCCAAGGTGTCGTAGATCGCTTGGTTGCCATGGGGGTGGAACTTTCCCATAACCTCGCCGACCACTCGAGCGCACTTTTTGTGCTGGGTCCCCGGTCGCGCACCGAGTTCGAGCATGCCCCAAAGGATGCGGCGATGCACGGGCTTTAGCCCATCGCGAACGTCGGGCAGAGCACGGCCTACGATGACGCTCATCGCGTAGTCGAGATAGGAGCGCTGAACTTCCTCTTGGATATCGACCGTCTGGATGCGCGCGTCGTCTAGCGACGGTTGGACGGGTTGGTCAGGAGTTTCGTCGTCGGGCATCTATACGTCCAGCACTGCGTAGTTGGCGTTTTTGGTGATGAAAGCGCGACGGCTTTCGACGTCTTCACCCATCAGCATCGAGAAAATCTCGTCGGCTAGGGCCGCGTCGTCTAGTTGCACGCGCTTTAAGATCCTGGTTTCGGGGTTCATGGTCGTAGCCCACAGTTCCTCGGCGTCCATCTCGCCGAGTCCCTTGAACCGCTCCGGTTCTGAGATCTTCTTGTTGGGATTGTCTTTCTGGAACTGCTCGTACTCGGCTTCGCTGAAAACGTAGTGCTTCTTGGCTTCCATCGTGAACTTGTACAGCGGCGGCTGGGTCAGGTAAACGTAGCCAGCGTCGATCAGCGCAGGCATGTGGCGGAACAGGAACGTGAGGAGAAGGGTCGTGATGTGCTGACCGTCAACGTCGGCGTCGGCCAGCAGGCAGATCTTGTGATACCTGGCCTTTTCGATATTGAACTCCTCGCCGATGCCGGTCCCGATGCCGGTGATCAATGCCTGCACCTCACGGTTCTCGAGGATCTTGTGGAGCCGCGCTTTTTCGACGTTCAAGATCTTGCCCCGGATCGGAAGGATGGCTTGGAACTCCCGGTCACGTCCGGCCTTGGCGCTACCTCCTGCGGAATCACCCTCGACGATGAACAGCTCCGATACGACTGGGTCACGTGATGAGCAATCGGCGAGCTTGCCTGGCAGGCCCCCTCCGTCGAAAGCCGACTTGCGGGCGATGTCGCGGGCCTTCTTGGCGGCGACGCGAGCGCGCGAAGCCTGTTGGGCCTTTGCTACGATCTTGCGCGCCTCGGTTGGGTTCTCTTCGAACCACTCGGCCAACTTTTCGTTGACCGCGGTTTCGACGAAGGAGCGCATCTCGGTATTGCCGAGCTTGGTCTTTGTCTGACCCTCGAACTGGGGATCACGAAGTTTGACCGAAACTATGGCGACCAGACCTTCGCGGACATCATCTCCCTGGAGCGGCGGCTCTTTGTCTTTTTGAAGTCCCTTGGTGCGCGCGTATCTGCTGACAACGTTCGTGATCGACTTGCGCAGCCCTTCTTCGTGCATCCCACCTTCGTGGGTATTGATGGTGTTGGCGAACGAGTGGATCGACTCGGTGTAACCGGCATTCCACATGAGAGCAACCTCGGCCTCTCGCCCCTCGCCGTCTTTTTCGAAGTGGATGACTCTGTTCAGGGTTTCGCGCCCGGTCGATAGCGATTTCACGAAATCGGCGATGCCCCCACTTGCCTTGAAAGTGTCGGTCTTGCCGTCGCGCTCGTCTTTGAGAACTATCTCGAGACCGCGAGTGAGGTACGACAGTTCTCTTAACCTACGCGAGACGGTGTCGTAGTCATATTCGGTGGTTTCGGTGAACACGTCGGGGTCGGGCCAGAAGGTAACGGCCGTCCCTGTCTTGGAGCTGTCGCTGAGCGATTTCACTTTGGTGAGTCCCGATGTGGTCTTGCCCTTCTCGAACGTAGCCGCCCACAGTCCCCCGTCGCGCGCAACTTCCACCTGAAGTTTCACACTGAGCGCGTTCACAACCGAAACTCCGACGCCGTGAAGACCACCAGAAACGGCATATCCCTTGCCGCCGAATTTGCCGCCAGCGTTCAGTTCGGTCAGCACAACCTCGACGGCCGGGCGCTTTTCGCCTTTGGGAGGGTCGATCGGTATGCCGGCGCCGTTGTCTTTGACCGTTACTGAGTTGTCCCTATGGATGGTCACGTCGATCTTGTCGCAGCGACCGGCAAGCGCCTCGTCTACCGCATTGTCGACGACCTCGTAGACCAGATGATGAAGGCCCCTCACACCGGTTGATCCGATGTACATACCTGGCCGCTTGCGCACATGGGTGAGGCCCTTCAAGACCTCGATATCGGCCCCTGTGTACTGCTGCTTTGCCGATCCGACACCGGGTTTCGTGGCCGGAGCGGTCGAAGCGCTCGAAGGCTTGCGGGCAGGGCTCACAGCCTTGACCAGGCTTTCGTCAGCCCCGTCTGGATCGGGGCCGCGCCCGGCTTCGGCGGGCGCGTCATTCCTAGGTTCGTCTGCCATAAGTTTCGTCTCGATGCCGCCGCTTCTAGGTGAGGATCCCGGTGGTTCGTGGTCGCATTTTCGGGCTTTCGGGGCCCCCTTGCAGCGTTACAAAAGTATACCACGCGCCTACCCCTTCCTCTGGCGCATTTTGCCTGCTAGAAGGGCACGTTTCAGGCTTTCAGCAAGCCTTCCATCTGGGATCGTTGAAGCTACTATTTCGGCCTCTTCGAGGTCATTGCGGTCGGGAGTTTGCGACGTCTCTTCCCGGTCCTGGGTCAGGTCTGTTATCGCGGCCCCCGACGTGGTTGGCGAACCTGCCCGCTGCTTGCTTCGAAACTCGGTTGGACGTGGTCTGCGCTCTGCCTTATCCGACTTGCGGCGCGACCGGTCGGCCTCTGGGGCTGCTGGGACCCACGGCCTGATCTCTGTAACCACCGTTCCCCCCAGGGCCAGGTTGAGTTTGTCTATGACCTTGGGGGCCAGGTACTTGAATTCGGACGCCCAGATCGGCGAGTCGGCTTTGACTTTCAGCACTCCGGCTTTCAACGAAGTTGGCTGACAACGGATAGCGATGTCGCGGCCAACGATCGACTCCCAGGCGCTAAAGATCTTGGCCTGCTCGAGCGGGTTGCCGCCCCCAAGACCTTTAACCACATCATTCAAGAGCCTGCTGAGGCCCGCCGGATCATTCATCGAGGACCTTGCCGCTTTCCACCCGCACGGTCCTGCTGGCGACCACCGGCAGACCCTCGGCTGAAGTCGCCGTCGCTATGGTTTGGCCGCTCGAGGCAACCAACTCGGATAACTGAGCCCTCCGCGGGTCATCGAGTTCCGAGAAAACATCGTCGAGTAGAAGCACTGGGCGTTTGTTTCGGATGTCGATGATCACGTCCCTTTCGGCCAGTCGCATGGATAGCGCCAGGCTTCGCTGCTCGCCTTGGGAAGCGAAGACGCGCGCGTCTTGTCCGTCGAGTTCGATCGATATGTCATCGCGGTGAGGTCCAACGGTGGTAAGACCACGTTCGAGGTCACGGGTTAGTGCCGATCTCAATGCATCGCCGATGCCGTCGGCGATGGCGCTCTCATCGATGTCGGTCGGCGCTAGAGACCCTTGCATGTTTTGCCACGAAGCCTCGTAACCGAATGATGGTGGTTCGCCCTCACCGGCGATCGCGATGTACCTTTGGGCGGCCCTTGCTCCGATCTGACTGAGTGTTTGGAGCCTTTCCCTGACCAAACTCGCGCCGGCTTTCACGAAGTGCTCGTCCCAAACATCGAGTGTGTGTAAAGCGCGCGGGTTCGTTTGCGATGCCTTAAGAACACCATTTCGCTGCTTAAGGACGCGCTCGAATTCGTGTCTTTCGGCTGCGGCGAGCGGACGAGTTCTAGCCGATGCGTGGTCGATGAATCTACGTCGTTCCTCTGGACCGCCTTTGATGAGCGAGAGATCTTCGGGTGAGAAGATCACCCCTACGAGTACGTCTTGAACGTTGCCCCGATCAACACCTACCTTGTTGACCAAAAAACGGATACCGCCGGAGCGTTTGATCTCGACGTCGATGCTCACCTGGTGCCCCTCGCTGTCGATGCGGGCTCGGATGATGCAGGCATCGGCCCCGTGGCGGACCATCGACGCGTTCGAAGACGTCCTATGTGACCCCAATGTCGAGATGACTGATATGGCCTCGAGCAGGTTCGTTTTGCCTTGGCCGTTTCTTCCGATGATCACGTTAAGACCACCAGAAAGTTCCACGTGAGCCTGCTCGTAGTTGCGGAAGTCGATCAAGTCGAGCGATAGAACTTCCACAACGCGCTCGCTCTACCCCGCCAAACGAACAGGCATGAGCAGATAGATGAAGTCGTCTCTGCCTTCAGCCCGCAAGATCGCAGGTTTGGTCGGGTCGATAACCTCGAGTTCGGCTTTATCAGATTCGAGCCCATCGAGCCCATCGTTGAAGAAACGCGGATTGAACGCGATGGTCATGGGTTCGCCCGAATAACTACCGCCTTCGACCACCTCAGATGCATCAGCAACACCTGCCTCGGTCGCGGTCAACTGCACCTCGTCGCCGAGATGGAATTTGACTGGAGTATTGGCGCGCGCCACCAGACCAACGCGCTCAACGGCTCGCGTGAACTCTTCGCGATCGATAACGAGTTTGCTTTGATACCCATCGGGCACCAGGTGTCTCCAGTTTGGGAACTCGCCTTCGATCAGACGCGTGGTGAGTTGAGTGTTACCTGCGACGAATGAGGCCTGGGACTCTCCTAGTGTTATCGACACTTCTTCGTCACCAACGCCGGCGAGGTGCCTTGCGAACTCCGCTAGAGCTCGTCCTGGGATGATCGAGCGACCCTCGCTCGGGCCTTCTTTCACCACCACCTCGCGCACCGCGAGCCGGTAGCTGTCGGTTGAAACCAGTCTCAAGGAACCGCCTTCGACCGCCCATAGAACACCGGTAAGCACGGGGCGGGCTTCGTCGGTTGAAACTGCGCGGACCACTTGGCGAAGCGATCGTGCCAGTTCGGCCCCTGGGACCGTGCAGACTGATCCCTCGTTCACTTGTGGTGCTTGAGGAAAATCTGAAACTGAGTAACCAGTGACGCTGAACTCGCTTCGGCCTGACTCGATCTTGATATCAGAATCGGTTCCCTCGATGGTGACCTTGCCGCTTGGGAGGCTTCTTAAGATCTCACCGAACAAGCGGCCTGGGACTACGATCGAGCCTTGCTCTGCGACGGAGAACTCGCCTTTCACTGTGATGAATATCTCAAGGTCTGTAGCTGCGAACTCAACCGAGTTGTCGCGCCCGGCAGTGATCTTCACCCCACCAAGCACCGGCAGCGTTGCTCTGGGCGAGACAACCCTAAGCACGGACTGGCCAATCTCGACAAGAGCTTCTTTGTCGCCGTGTATCTGCATATCGATCCTCCTATAGCAATAGTGTCACGTGGTACCGACAAAACCGGGGTGTTCCACAGCCAAAAGATTTACCGCTTTTCTGAATATCTATATTTAGTAGTAGTAGTAATGGGACTCACTCTGGGTATAAGTGCTCAGTTCGCAGGTCGGGCCCTCGAACAACATCATTGTTAGTTGTGCACAGGTTTTCGCTACCCGGGGGACAACCGAATCACTGGTTGAAAAACCATTGTTGTTCACAGCTTCTTAGCCCGTGTACGGATGCGGCTGGTCAACTCTTGGATCTGATTGTACGTAGACCTTTTTTCCGCCATCAATGTTCGGATCTTATTGGTTGCGTGCATAACTGTTGAGTGGTCGCGCCCCCCGAACCGCCGGCCGATCTGAGGAAGCGAAAGATCCGTGAGTTCTCGACACAGATACATAGCGATATGCCTCGCATTCACCAATGCGCGATCTCGTTTGAGGGACAAGATCTCCTCGGCATCGGTGTCGAAGTAGCGCGACGTCTCTGAAAGGATCAGCTCCGGGGTTATCGACCCGGGCCCACTTTCGGGGTAGAGGTCTTTAAGGACCGACTCCGCCATGGAGACCGAGATCTGGGAGCGGTCGAGGCTAGCGAAAGCAACCACCCGGATCAAAGCCCCCTCCAATTCCCTGATGTTCGACTCGATGCGCTGGGCGATGAACTCCAAGACGTCATCGGGGAGGTGGCCGACCCCTTCCAAGCCTGCCTTCTTACGCAAGATCGCGATCCGAGTTTCAAGGTCGGGGGGCTGAACGTCGGTTATAAGACCCATCTCGAAACGCGATCGCACCCTCTCGTCGAGCCCAAGTTGTTTCGGCGGACGATCCGAGGTGAGCACGATCTGCTTCGCCGCGTCGAACAAGGTATTGAAGGTGTGGAAGAACTCCTCGACAGTTGCCTCTTTGCTCTCGAGGAACTGGATGTCGTCTACCAAAAGGACGTCACTTTCCCGGTAACGGCGCTTGAATCCAGCGATACGGCCGGGGTCACCAACCGAGGCGATGAAATCGTTGGTGAATTGCTCAGATGACACGTAGCGGATATTGGAACCAGGTTGGGTGTGCAAAACGTAGTGCCCGATGGCGTGGAGTAGGTGGGTTTTGCCTAGGCCAACACCGCCGTAGATGAACAACGGGTTGTAGGCCCGTGCTGGGGCCTCCGCAACCGCGAGAGCGGCAGCATGAGCGAACCTGTTGGATGCTCCGATCACGTAGGTGTCGAAGGAATAGCGTGAGTTGAGAGCCGCCTGTTCGGCACGCTGGGGTTCGGGCCGGACAACCTCTGCGGGGCCCTGCGCAACCGAGCCGGGGGCCGGCTCACCAACCTCGATCAACACCTCCAGCTCAGAGCCCGACGCGGTGGCAAGGGCTCCACTGATCAAGGGTAGGTATCGTGGTTCGATCCATTCTTTGGCGAAACGGCTGGGCACCAAAAGCACGATCTGGTTGGCCTCGAGGCCGCCAACTTCGATATTTTCAAACCACGACCGAAATATGGGGGTGGCGAGCCGAGATCTGATGAGGTCGAGGGCCTGGTCCCAGACCTCGGAGCCGGGCTTGGCAACGCTGCCTGTGATCATTAGACGGCCTCTTTTTCGCTGCGTGGGGACGAACCGGGCGAAACGGAAAACGAGGCGGGAAAATCAGCAAGGTTTTCCACAGTTGGGGGTATCACTGGAGGTGTTCGAACCCCACCTTCAGAGCGGTCGGAGGCCTGTGAATGTGTGTGTTCACCTGCGAAAACGAGATTATCCACAGGCGATTCCACAGTTGTGGATATTTGCTGCTGCATAGCGACCTCCTTGCCCTCGACATCGTCTAGGGAAGTAGGCCTCGCAGTGGTTGGGGAAAACCCTCTGGGGGAAGAGGAGGCATTGAACTCCGAATGGTTTTCCACAGGAGCCGGGCGATTATAGACACGAACCCTGCAGCTCTCAACGACGCGAAAACTTGGCTCGTCTACTTCAGGGGCTTCGCAGCCTCTGGCGCACAAGGGGCTTAACCGAAAGGGAGCTGCTACGCCCCCGAACCCCCGGTACCGATTCAGTGAAGCCAGGCTATAATCACCGGACTTGTCGAAGGCCGGTTGCGTCCGGCTATCTCCGGGAGTTAATCATGAAACGTACTTACCAACCGAACACGCGCCACCAGAAAAAAACGCACGGTTTCAGGATCAGGATGCGTACGCGCGCCGGGAGAGCGATCATCGCTCGGCGTCGAGCCAAAGGGAGGGTCAGGCTGACTCACTAGCCTGCCCCCGACTTGTGATGTCCCGACCAACCTTGAGATCAAAAAGTGAATTCCAAGCGGTGTACCACCAAGGGATCAGGGGATCGGGAAACCTGGTCACCTTGCACCTTCTACGTAAGGCTGGGGCCGAAGAGCCGAAGATAGGTTTAACGGTCTCGAAGAAGATCGGCGGGGCGGTTTCACGCAACAGGTTGCGCAGGAGGCTGAAGGAGATCTTGGCGAAGGCGGAAATCCCGGATGGGTGCGACCTGGTAGTTCAAGCTAAACCGCTGGCCAGCAACGGCACTTTCCAAGAATTGGAACAAGATGTGTTGGGGACCCTCGGAAAAATGACAGTAAATGGCAACTGAAGTGAGTACTAGCTCATATCAAGCCTCCAGGCAACCGATCAGGGCCCTGACATGGG
Source organism: Actinomycetota bacterium (assembly GCA_046262935.1). Lineage (GTDB taxonomy): Bacteria > Actinomycetota > CADDZG01 > JAHWKV01 > JAHWKV01 > JBHELT01. Next base: position 11,863 of record JBHELT010000099.1, read on the forward strand.
CATTGCTGGGCCTGATCAACTTTTACCGAAAACTTATCTCGCCGATCTTGCCGGCAAGTTGCAGGTACCAACCATCGTGCTCTGAATACGCTGTGACAGCGATCGCAACATGGGGGCCCTTCGAGGGTTCGTGGATGGCTATCAAGCGCGTTGGGCGTTGCCATCCTTTCCATGCGGGGGGCTTTGACCCGGTCCCGAGACCGCCCACAGTACAAGCTACCTCGGCAAGGCGCGACTGATATGTGGACCGCCTTTCTGTTAGGGCTTGGCCACCTTTTGTCGGTCTTCTTTGACATCTCACACAACTATGGCCTGGCGATCATCATGCTAACGGTCACGTTGAGGATCATCTTGATGCCATTGGCCATCAAGCAGATCAAGGGGATGGAACAGCAGCAGAAACAGCAAGCTGCCATGCGCAAGATGCAGCCTGAACTCAAGAAGATCAAGGAGAAGTACAAGGACGACCGAGCAAAGATGCTCGAGGAGCAGAAGCGTCTTCACGACGAGCACGGCGTGAATGCCCTGACCTCGCTCGGCGGGTGCCTGCCGATGCTCCTTCAGTTCCCGATCCTGATCGCCATGTACCGCATGCTGCTGGGTTGCGGCAAGGTTTTGAAGAAGGGTTCGAAGGCGTGCGCCGCGGGTTACCTAGGCGTGAAATATCTTCCTGTGGCCAGCGCGCTGCGTAGGACCATCATCGCAGGCAAGGCTACTTTCCTGACCCTGAAACTTGGCTCCACTCCTTCGCAGATATACAAGAGCCAGGGGCTCGGCCCTGCGATCCCCTACTACACTCTGGTCGTCTTGATGGGTGTCACCATGTGGTACCAACAGCGTCAGATGACCAAAGTGACTGCTGTAGACCCCCAGATGGCCCAGACGCAGAAGTTCATGGCTTTTCTCCCTCTCATGTTCACCTTCTTCTTCCTGAGATACCCGGTGGGGATGACACTTTATTGGGTGGTCACGAACATCTGGACCGTGGGTCAGCAGGCGATCTTGTTGAAGAAGTTCGGGCCCCCTCCTCCTGAGGTGGCAGCGACAGGCCCCAATGGGAAGGGCGCCTCACCCAACGGCTCGGCCAAGAAGATCGACCCTAAGATGCTCGATGACGCTGGGCGAAAGAGTGCGGTGAGTAAGGATCAACGTAAGAAACCCAAGGGTTCCGGAGCGCGCAAGAAACGGAGTGGCAAACGGTGAGCGAAGAGACCACCAAACAAGAGGACGAAATCGACCCGCCTGAGGACCGGCAGGAGGTCTTGGAAGACGCACGTGAGGATGCCCTCGATTTCCTCGAGGGCATCCTAGATTCCATCGACCTCGAGGGAGAGGTAACCGTTGAGATCGAGGATGACTCACTCGTGGCCGAGATCAAGGGCGCGGATGTGGGGGTTTTGATCGGCCGCAAAGGTCAGACCTTGGACGCTATCCAAGAGTTATTGCGCAGTGTGGTTCAACGTCAGGCACAAACGAGGGTCCGTACCCGGCTCGATATCGAGGGGTATAGGACTCGGCGCAAAGAAACCCTGGAGAAAGAAGCCGTTGAACTAGCGAACCGAGCACTCGAAGAAGGTGAGATAGAGCTTGAGCCGATGTCGGCCTTCGAACGCAAGATCGTCCACGACGCTGTCTCAGACATCGAAGGCGTAACCAGTTTCAGTGAGGGAGAAGAGCCCCGTCGCAGGGTGATCCTCAAAGCCACCTAGCAAGACCGTGCAAGACGGTGTTTCACGTGAAACATTCGAAGCACGTGTGAGTATCCTTGGGTTGGACGCAATCGCCAACGACCGCCTGACTCATTTCTTCGAATCCCTAGAAAACACAGCAAAGCGAGCTGGCCTCATAGGGTCATCAGACGCAGGGACCCATATCCTGCGAGCCCTCTGCCTGCTCGAACTACCCCAGATCCGTGGCGCCGGTCTGATAATCGATGTTGGGACCGGGGCTGGGCTCCCGGGTGTTCCCCTTTCAATAGCGGGTTGTCAGGTTGTCTTGATCGAACCCAAGCGCAGGGCCGTTGCATTCCTCGAGAAATCAAAGCGCGACCTCGGCATCGAGGTAGTAGTGCTGCCCATGAGAGCTGAGCAGGCCGTGCGGGAATGGGAAAGCAAAGCCGATGTAGTTATCGCTCGGGGCTTGGCCGCTCCCGACGACGCCTTGAGGTTGTGCGCGCCGTTATGTAGGCCCGGCGGTAGCGTGGTATTAACTGCGTCGACTAGGCTGGCCGCTCCCTCTCGGGATTTGCTTGAACGGCTAGGTTTCGGACCCAATTCGAGCGTGAAATTGGGAGTTCCCCTTGAAATCGAGCAGCATGTGAATATCATGCGGAAAACGGACCAGCATCCCTTCCTTGCCTGAATCGCCCATCGAGTTGGTTCCGACCAATAGTGTCGTGATCGCAGGAGAGTATTGATGCCGCAATCCCCTGACTACCAATATGAGAACCCGTCGACCGGGCTCGAGTATGATCCCGACGATTCGAAGGGCGATGCTGTCCAGGAGCATGGGGAGGCAGACCAAGGCCCCATCGCCCCCTTGGGGCAGGTATTGGCGGTTGCGAATCAAAAGGGCGGGGTTGGAAAGACGACGACTGCTGTCAGCGTCTCGGCATGGCTAGCTATCGAGGGGTATAAGGTTCTGCTCGTCGACCTCGACCCGCAGGCCAACGCCACGACCGGTTTGGGCATCGACCCGCATCGTACCTCCGGCAATATCTACCAGATTCTGGTAGAAGATGTGCCTATGCTGGAGGCCATCGAGTCCACAGCCCTGAAAGGGCTTTACTGCGTTCCGTCAACGATCGACTTGGCTGGGGCGGAGATCGAACTCGTGCCGGCATTGTCCCGAGAAATGAAATTGAAGCATGCCCTAGTGCCGGTCGTTCCCGATTTCGACATCATCCTTATCGACTGCCCGCCTTCACTCGGGCTGCTTAGTATCAATGCACTGGCTGCTGCCGCCCGTTTGTTGGTTCCGATCCAGTGCGAGTACTACGCCCTAGAAGGCCTCGGCCAGTTGCTGAGAAACGTTCGGCTCATCCAGACCAACCTGAACCCAACGCTCGACCTGGCAGGGATCGTGCTCACGATGTTCGATTCGCGCACGCGCTTGGCTGAACAAGTGGCGAATGAAGTGCGAAACCATTTCCCTGGCATGGTCTTGGATCCACCGGTGCCGAGGTCGGTGCGCTTATCAGAAGCACCGTCTTACGGTCAGCCGATCGCACTGTATGACCGCGATTCGAAAGGGTCGGTTGCATATCGCGAGATCGCACTGGCATTGACTAAACGCTTGGAGTTTCCTCCAGGCGACAACTTGAACGCGAACCAGGAGGTAGAGGGATGACCGTAAGAGGCGGGTTGGGCAAAGGGCTCGGCGAACTGATTCCTGCGGGCGCTCGTGCATATGAGGAACTTCCGGCGGGCTCGATAGTCCCCAATCCCGCCCAGCCCCGCAGGACATTCGATGATGGCGCGCTGGCCGGCCTCGCCGCTTCTATCAAACAGGTTGGACTTCTTCAGCCGGTAGTAGTCAGGCCCAGAGGCGACGGCACCTTCGAGCTGATCATGGGGGAGCGCCGGTGGAGGGCCAGCCGCAGAGCCGGGCTCGCCACGATACCGGCCCTCATCGTCGAAGCCGACGATCGCGGGGCCCTGGAGCGCGCAATGATCGAGAACGTTCACCGCGAGGACTTAAATGCTATCGAGGAAGCAGCCGGGTACCAGCAATTGATCGACGAGGCTGGGATGACGCACGAGCGACTCGCCGAGAAACTCGGACTGTCCCGCCCTGCGATTTCGAACGCCCTGCGACTACTCGAACTTCCCGATGAGATCCGTCGCTGGGTGATCGAAGGCAGGCTGTCGGCTGGACACGGGCGTGCACTGCTTGGCATGGGCGGGCACCCATTGCAGGAGCGGATCGCTCAGCGGGTGATGGCTGAGGGGCTGACCGTCCGCGCGACCGAAGACCTGGTTCGCTCTCAGAGGATCGACCTTACCGGGCGGGAAAATGTCGGCCAAACGCCTCGCGATGGGCGCGGGTCAGTGCCACCGGGGGTCGTTGAATTGCAGGATCGGCTTTCGGAAACCCTTTCTACCATCGTGTCGATCTCTTACGGCAAGGGCAAAGGCAAGATCGTTATCCGCTACGGGTCCGATGAGGACCTTCAGCGCATCGCCGACCAGATCTCGCCCACCGGCGCCGATGGGTATCGATGAAGAAGGCGCCCCGATGGATCGCGAAACTTCTCAGAGCATTCCTCGGGGGGATCGCACTTGGAGGACTGGCTGGGATGCTGGCTCCACCGCGACCTTTATCAACAGATGATCGTAGTGAACCGGCGACTGACCCTTCTGTGGTTGATAAGGATGAAACTCAGGCCGAGTAGTACTGCTCGATCCCCGAAGCGATCGCACCCGCGATCTTGTGGAAATGCTCCGGGTCTTCGAGCGATCTAACCTCATCGGGGTTGGTTATGAAACACGGCTCAACGACTACAGCGGGCATAGAGGTCTCGCGCAATATCGGGTAGGTCTTTCCATGCGAACGACAGTCGAGCGAGCCGAGTATGACGAGGTTTCGTTGTATCAACGATGCGAGATGTTCGCCCGGTTCGGATGCAACACCGCTGGATTCGAAGAAGTAGGTGGCGGCCCCCTTGGCCGAGTGGGACTCGTTGCCATTCAGATGGATGCTGACGAGTAGATCGGCTCCGATCTCATTGGCGATGGCGGCTCTGGCTGACTCGGGGGCCCCATCATGGGGGCCCCGAGTCAGCGTCGTGTCGGCCCCGGAGTCATCGAGCAGCTGTGCGACCCGCGCAGCGAGACGGAATGTGATTTCGGCCTCACGGTCGGCTGATGGTCCAAGTTCGCCCAGGTCATCGCCGCCGTGCCCAGGATCGAGAACGATCAATTTGCCAGTGATCCCGCCGGCTCCGGACATGCGCGACTCGCGTTCATGGATGCGCGAGCCGAGACCGGTCTTGGTAACCAGGCGCAGGCGCACCAGCGAGCGAACAGTCTCTCGGCCAGCGATGCCATCCTCACCGATCTCTAGGTTCTTCTGAAATTCGCGAAGAGCCTCTGCGGTTCGGAGCCCGAAGATCCCATCGTGCTTGCCCGTCGCGAAGCCGAGCGCGCTTAGACGCACTTGAAGGTCGGTGACGTCGTCTCCGCGAAGGGGCGGGTCGGAAAGCGTGAGGAGGCGATCGCCTAGGTGCCACGAACTCTCCACGATCTCTCGCCAGGTTGCGTCGCCAACTAGACCATCGACGACCAGTCCACGGTCTTGCTGAAACCCCCGAACCGCGGCCTCGGTCCCGGCTCCGAAAGATCCGCTCGATTCGTCTAGCGGTATATCGAATCCCAGTTTCTCGAGTCTGGTTTGCAGGTCAGCTACTGACGCGGATCTTTGGCCGCGGCGTATGAGCTGCATCGGTTCAGCCTAATGCTCCCGAACGGCCTGCGCACCTACGAGTCAAGCGCTTGGGATGAAGCCGGTCCTAGATGAAGGGCTCCAGCTCGGACCAGATTGCATCTTTGGGGCGCGCGCCAACTACGCGGGTCTTTTCGGCACCATCGACGAAGAGCATCATGGTGGGGATTGACATAACACCGTATTTGCCCGCCACTCGTGGATTCTCGTCGAGGTTCAGTTTCACTACGCGCACACGATCGGGGTATTGCTCGGCGATGGCTTTTACGTGTGGTTCCACCATGCGGCACGGGTTGCACCAATCTGCCCAGAAATCAACGAGGACTGGTTTGTCCGAGTCGAGCACCTCGGTGTCGAATGTTTGGTCGGTTACATGAGTAAGTTCCATTTGTTCGTTCGGCCCTTCGGGCCTCCTCCTTCTAGCTTCTTGGCGTTTTGGTGATCGAGCGATAGTTCTACTGGTGACGAACGTCATGTGGTCATCGTTTATTCCTGTGCCTGATATTACCCAAGCCTGGGATCCTTTACCGCTGCTACACCCCCGAGGGGATTAACTTCAGGGGTTTCGCAGCTCCTAGCGCTACGAGAAGATGGCAAGTTCCTTGATCAGTGCTTCGCGCTTGGCGCTGAGGGTGGGCTTATCGGGCGCGGCTGGGTTGGCGAGTTCGCCGTCGAGCTTGGTGATCTGCGATAACGATCCACGGATCGATGTCATGGTGGCGCGGTAGGTGTCGACCAGGGATTGATGGGCATCGATCCAAGTCTCGCCCCGCTGCACACCGAAGTGAAGATGTGGAGGGAACTCATCGATCGTGCCCTCGGGCCCATACCCAGAGTTGCCAAGGGTCCCGATCCGCTGCCCTGTTTTGACGGTCGAGCCTTTGACCAAACCTGCGGGGGTTGGGCGAAGCAGATGGGCGTAGAAGTAGTAGGCGCCGTCGGTTCCACGGACCCCAACGCGGTAACCGCTGTAGAACGTCCAGCCGATGTTTTCGACAACGCCTGACGTAACAGACATAACCGGCGAACCGCGCTCTGCGTAGATGTCGGTGCCCTCATGAACGCCAACCTGCTTCCACACCCCGGCGACCAGCCGCATCCTTGGAGCGCCGAAGGTGTCTATCCAGTTGAGCCACTTGCCATCGGCCGGGATACCAACCGGGAACACCTTGCCTTGGACCTCGCGCGGCCCGTACCAATGGGAATCGAACTCGTATGCTCCTGGCGCGGTCGCAGAAGACGTGATCGCCCGGTGGTCAGCCGGACGTGCTTGAACGGGGCCTTGGCCGACCACAACCAAGATGATGACCGCCAGAGTTTTGAAACTCAGTGTCCGCGTGACTCCAGCCACCTCTCGGCATCGATCGCCGCCATGCATCCCATGCCGGCGGCGGTGACAGCCTGCCGGTAGACATGATCGACCACATCTCCGGCTGCGAATACTCCATCGACGCTAGTTCGAGTAGCGAAGGAAGAAGCTTTGGCACCCGACTTCTCGCCGGTGACTATGTAGCCGGCCTCGTCGAGTTCGAGCTTCCCTTTGAAAAGGCTCGTATTCGGATCGTGACCGATAGCAACGAACATCCCGCCAACTTCGAGTGTCGAAAGATCGCCCGAAACAGTGTCTTTCACCTGAAGAGCAGCTACCTTTTGATCGCCCACAACGTCTACGACTTCGCTGTTCCACATGAAATCGATCTTAGGGTTGGCGAAGGCCCTGTCTTGCATGATCTTCGATGCGCGCAAGACGTCGCGACGGTGGATGACTGTGACCTTGCTGGCGAATCGGGTGAGGAACGTCGCTTCTTCCATCGCAGAGTCGCCGCCGCCAACGACGGCGAGGTGGGCCTGCTTGAAGAAAGCGCCGTCACATGTTGCGCATGTCGAGACACCGCGGCCGAGCAGGCGTTTCTCGTTCGGTAATCCGAGCATCCGTGCCGAGGCTCCGGTCGAAACGATCACGGCCTGGGCGGAATGAACGGTTGCTCCCATCGAAACTTTGAACGGCTGGGAGGTGAAGTCGACGTCGGTAACATCATCGGTGATGTAGGAAGTACCGAACCTCTCCGCTTGTTTGCGGATGACGTTCATGAGGTCAGGGCCCATGATCCCGTCGGTGAAACCAGGGAAGTTCTCGACTTCGGTGGTGAGCATCAATTGACCACCAGCTTCGAAACCCTCGATCACCAAAGGTGCCAGGTTAGCGCGGGCTGTGTAGAGCGCCGCCGTGAGGCCTGAGGGACCCGACCCGATGATGACGATCTTGTGTTGTTCTTGCATGTCAACAGGATAACCGTCCTCGCAAGCGGTTCATTCCAGATAGCCTTGATGTGTGCTAGATGGCCAGCCCGGGACAGAGGGGATGCAGGACCAGCTCTTCTGCTTCAACCACCCCAAACGTGAGACGCGAGTGCGGTGTTCCTCATGCGATCGTCCGATCTGTGTTTCATGTATGAGGCAGAGTTCGGTCGGCATGAAATGCCCGGACTGCTCGCGTATGCCGCGCAGTGCGAAGCGACAGATGCACCCTCGCTATTACCTGGTCGCCTTCGGCGCGGGTCTGGCGACGGCGTCGGCGATCGGGTTCATTTTGATCAAGATCCGTTTCGCTTTGTCGGGGCTGTTGATACCGGTAGTTTGCGGGGCACTGATTGGTTCGGCGGTCGCCAGGGTCACCCATAGCGTTGGCACGACACGGGTGCGTCTACTCGCCGCAAGTACAGCAGCTCTGGGCTTAGCCCTCGGCATGTGGGCAGCTGGGTTGCCAGCGCAGTTACTGACCCAGCCTCGCAACCTGGTTGGTTTATTGGTCGCATCAGGATTCGCGGCATTCATCACGGGGCGCTGATACTCGTCATTTCACGATGAACGACCCGTAACTCAGCGCGTGAGATTCGGGGTGGTCGCCGCAATAAACCGGAGGTATCAGCCAGTACTGCACGTGATCGAGCCGATCGTTGTCACCATTGGTTGGAGAAAAAAGGTAAACGAGCAGCCAAGCCGGTTGGTTCTTGAAGCGAGCCTTGCGGGGCGGCAATGCGATGGTCGGGTATGGCTGTGAACGCCTTACCTCGTTCTTGCACAAGATGTCGCTGCTCGGGGGGTACTCGCTGACCGGGGAATACTCGAACGCCGCTTGCGGTGAGCTGGTCTTGTTCGAGGTGGTGGCCTCGCGCTGGGCCGTATCCCCAGTTTGGGCCGAAGCCGGCGGCGCTTCATTCTGCGGATCGATGGGTGCTACGTCTTTCACTTGATACTGCTTCGCCCCGCGTGTGACATCACTGGCGCCCATCAGATTGTTTCGGACCTCGGATTCATCTTTGAGATCGAGGACCGGCGCTGATGCGGAAAGGCTCGACGAAGCGTTGCCAGCCCCGCGTCCACCGTTGGTCCGCGCGATGAAGGTGCCAGCCAAAGCCACAACAAGCAAAGCAGAGATTCCCGCCAAACCCCAGCGCCAAAGGAGCGCCGGGCGCCTGGTGCCGCGCGAGGCGATGAGTCCCTGCCGCAAAGTTCGGTGCTCGTCGACGGTCATCTGGATCTCAGGCATCTCATGTAGCGACCGTATGACTTGCTTCAATGACGCGACGGAGGCGCTGCAGGTCTGGCAGGTTTGAAGGTGCTGTCGCGCGGCTGCTTCGACATCTAGTCGTTCGGCGTCATCTGCGAGCGCATTTAGCGTCTCGGGGTCAAGGTGTCCTTGCATCTTGTCTCCCATCAGACGCTCGCGCCCCCGTTTCTGTTCCCGCCCGATTTGAGCAGACCAGCCAGTGCAGATCTTCCACGGGCGATCCGGCTTTTCACCGTACCAACCGGAACCTGCATCGCCGATGCCACTTCATCGTACGAAAGTCCCCCGATATCGCGCAGTATCACCGCAAGTCGTTGTTCAGGGATCAACTGACTCAAGGCAGCCTCGATCCCCAATCGCTCGCTGACATCGTCACCCAAGTCCCCTTCGCTTGGTTCGTCGATGCGTTCCATGGCGACCGGTTCTCGCGAGCGTTTGCGCGAATAGTCATAACAGGCATTGGTGGCGAGGCGGTAGAGCCAGGTCGTGAACGCCGCCTGGTGTTTGAACGAAGCCATCTTCCTGAAAACGTTGATGAACGTCTCCTGGGTTGCTTCGAGGGCATCGGCCCTGTTACCGAGCACGCGGTAACACAAGCCATAGACTTTGGACTCGTGACGCTTCAGCAGGATCTCGAGACAATCTCGGTCGTCTTCATCGACGAAGGCGCGAACGAGTTCGGCATCGGATCGAGCCTCAAGGTCGGGGATATGCATCGGCAGCGATTATGAACGCGCGAACCGGCAATGGTCGGCGCTTCGGCCTCATGGGCGAATGGGCAGCCTACATATCGATGATGACCATCTGCTTAGAAAGGCGCGGGCTTTTGGGGTGCGCATTGTTCCTCTTGGCTTGTTCGGTGTCTCATCTAGCGATCCGGTCGAAGAACAGGTGGCTGACATTGGTCTCGCCTGTCGCCCTCGGAGCGGTCGCCATGTCTGCTCCGAGCCTTGGCCTTGCAACCATCGCGGCATCAGGTGTGGCCGTCGGTGCCGGCGCAGCCGCGGCAGGGCGGCCGGGGGCCTGGCTTTCGATGCTCACCGCGGCCCCCTCGTGGGCCGGGGTCCTGGGGGCCCTGCTGTCAGCGATCCTTGGCCTGGTTAGCGGTCCAGTGTCCGGACTGTGGGCGGCAGTGGGCTTGCTATTGCTGGCGAGTGTGTTGCGAGAGAACCACGACGAACCAGGGCGCGGTCCTTTGCTGGGAGCCCCCGCTTTGGGGATCGCATTCGCGATGGGACTTCGGGTCCTGGAGCCAGCATTCATAAACGGCGCCGAGTCGTCGGTGCTGTATTCGCTGGCTTGGGTTGTGGGGGCCCAGATCGGCTCACGATCGGCTCATAAGGCCGACCCGCGTTCCGTCCTGGCGATGCCATTCGTTTTCGCCGCGGCATTGGCCGCGTTCGGGAAAGTGGCCGGGCCGGGGAGCATCTTTCTTTATGGGATTACCGGCGCTGCTTCGATGATGGTTCTTCATTCAGCTAGCGCCGCTAGTGCGGTGCGCCCCGCCCCTAAGGTGGGCCAGGTACTTGCGCTGCTCGCGGGATGGGTCTGGGCGGTCAGCATCGGTGCCTACGATCTTCCGGTAACGCTCTGGGTTGTTTCAGGAGTGGTTCTGGTTGCTGGGTTCGCGGGATTGGTGTCGGTGAGAGCGGGCAAGCAGAAAGTTGCCGTCATGGTCGCTGCCGGTCCCGTTGATGCTGATGCTCTATCGGTATCTGGCCCGACGGCTTTGACTACCGCGCCGATACCCGACGCCGCCACTACGGGCCAGTTAGCCGTCGCGTCGCTCGTGAACGGACCCGCCGAAGGATCCGGCGCGGCTGCCCAGATAGACAGGCCTGTGCAAGAAGCGGCAGGGTCTGAAACCGCAGAACCTACCGAGGAGGAACTCATCGCCGTCGCCGAACTGCTGCTGGCGTCGCTCAAAAGCGCTCGCCAGATCCGAGCCGAAGCCCTCGCTGCCTTCTACTCCGCCCGGCATAAGAACCAACTCGACGATGAAAGTATCGAGCGCTGGCTTGGGATGATGAGCGAGGTAAGGTCCCGGCTCGCTAGCCGGTGAGTCTGACCTCGGAGATGCCCACCGAATAAGGGTTTCGGGCGTCACCTTGCCCGCTTGTTTCAACCAGCGAAACGATCCAAACCATCCAATAGCGATGACTACCGGAAGTCTTGAAAACATAACTCGAACGGTCGATAGTCTCGGTGGTGCCTGGGTCGGTCCAAACCCGCGAGTCCTCGGAGGTGCGCACGGTTGCCTCCCATCCGATCGTTGGGGTCTGGACCTCGATGCTGTTGACCTGCCTTGCCTCCCCCAGATCGAACCAGATGCCCACCCCGTCTTTCAATCCCCCCATTCGAGGATTCGAATACGAAGACGTTCTCCAGGCGGTCGATCTGTTGTTGTCGTAGGCGAACCGCAGGCGCGCGTCATTCTCGGAACCATCACCTGGGCGAGGATCGTACGTTCCAGCGTCCACGATGGATATCGCGTCGCCGGCGGATGCACCTGGTGAAGATGGCACGAGCGCCTTCTTCACCGATGGGAATAAGGCAACCAGACCAGCAGCGATGGCCACAACCAAGATCGCAGGCAGTATCCACCTGCGTTCACTCTTTACGAAAGATTGAGTGACTGGCTCAGTAAGGCTTACCGCAGAGAACGTTTTGGTTGAGTTGTCGAAGTCATCTTCCGTGAGGCCCGAAAGGGCGCGTCCGAACGAGTCAGCATCTTGGAACCGCTTGGCCGGTTCACGCTCCAGGCCCCTCATGATCGCCGCATCGAGTTCGCGTGGAACGTCTGGACGGATGTCGCGCGGAGGCTTTGGGGTAGATGTCAGTCGAGCAGTCGCCATAGCAAGGTCGTTGTCGCCCGTGAATGGCGACCGCTTGGTGACAGCTTCATAAAGAACGACAGCCAAAGAGTAAAGATCGGCCCTAAGGTCTGGTTCATCTCCGTTGATCTGTTCGGGGGCCAGGTAACGAACGGTCCCCAACACTGCTCCTGTGTCGGTGAGACTCGATGGTGCGAAGGCAGCCTTTGCGATCCCGAAGTCGGCGACTTTCGCGTGCTCGGTTTCGGAGAACAATATGTTGCCCGGTTTGATGTCGCGATGGATTATCTGGGCGCGATGCGCGTAAGAAAGGGCAGCGCACACCTCGGTCCCGATCTTTGCGATCTGCCAGTCATCAAGAGTGCTTTCGCGCATCCTGTCGGCGACGGTTCCGTTGGGCAGAAATTCCATGACGATGAACGGGATACCCTCGTGCTCACCGGTGTCGAAGATGGCCACGATGTTGGGGTGCGAAAGTTTGGCTGCCGCAACAGCTTCGATGCGGAATCGCTCTCGGAAGACTTCGTCGGCCGACAGATGCGGATGAAGGATCTTGGCTGCCACGGTCCGTGCGAGCGTTTCGTCGTGGGCTCGCCAGACAGTGGCCATCCCGCCGTGGGCGACCTCGGATTCCAATCGATACCTGCCAGCGAGGGTGGTCATGACCTCAGGCGAATGATTTGGTTGCTCTTGCCCTCGCGACCGCGTATTTCTTGAGGAAGGAGATGTGTTGCACGAGGCGTGTGTTCGCATTGCGAGTGAGCTCGACGGTAACTGTTCTTGCCTGTTGATCGACGGTGAGCGAAAAGAATGTGGAACCCTTTTCCTGGGCCGTCTCGCGCGCAGCCTTCTCGGCTTCGGGCTGACTAAAAGTGGTCTTCATCGCGAACGCTGCATCATTTGCGGCGCTATGGGCAGCATCGGCCACGGTGCCCCGTGCTACCAAAACACCCCCGGCTTCCAATATCAACATGCCGCCGATCGCTATGAAGACGACCAACTTCACAAGCCATCCCGCGATCTGCCCGCTCTCGCGCTCTGTTAGTTGTGACGACGCCACATGATGCTCGCGACCCACTTGAACTCCTCGATGCGTAGTAGCCAGGTTGTTCCCGCGTAGATTAGCAGGCCCGCGAGCGTTGCCCCGGCAACCACCCCCGCGGTTGGAACGGTCGATGAAGTCTCGGAAACGTGGAAAAGGGCCGATAGCGCGCGGGCCGCCAGCCAAGCTGCCGTGCCGGTGAGAACCGATGCCAAAATTGTCGCGCCAACGGTGCGGGCGTACCCTTGAAAGACTCTGGCGCCGACACGCTTTTTGATCATGACTCCCGCCAGCACCGCAGCGACCAAGTAACTAAGCGAATGTCCGATGGCAAGACCCGCAACCTTCATCGCCTTGCCATCGAGCATCGTGAACAGGACCACATCTACAACCACGTTCACGCCAAGTGCCGCGATGTTGATCAGCATCGGGGTCCGCGTGTCCCCTAGGGCGTAGTAAGCCCTAAGGATCATGTAGAACGTGGAAAAGAAGAAGATACCGATCGCCCATGACCTAAGTACCGTCGAGATCAGCGCGGTCGATGCGGAGCCGGTGAGGCCATGTTGGAGCAGAAGATGAACCACCGATGGGGCCAATGCGATGTACCCGGCGATGGCAGGCAGCACCACGAACGCGATCGCCCTCAAGCCCTGACCGAGTTGCCGGGCGAAGCCTTCCATGTCATCGGCGACGGCCCGTTCGGTGAGGCCGGTATATATGACAACCGCGATCGAGACCGCCAAGAGACCATGGGGCAATTGGAAGAACTGGAAGGCGCTCTGGTATCCCGCGACGCCACCTTGGACCCGGTTGGCCAAGAACAGCGCCACCCACAGCCCCAACTGATTGGTGGCGACATAGCCGAACATGTATAGGGACAGGTTGGCCAGTCTTCTAAGCCGCGGATCGGCAAAGCCCAGACCACTGCGCCGACGGTATCCGAGCTTGCGCATATACAGCCATGGGATCATGCCTTGGAAGATCACTCCAGCGGTTGTTCCGATACCCAAGAGCAGTACCCCACGGCTCGGAACCGCGCTGAGTGACCTGACACTTTTCGGTATGAGGATGGAAAAACCGATGAAGGTCGCGATGGTTGTCAGGTTGTTGAGAACGGGCGCGAACATGGGGACCCCGAATCGCCGATGAGCATTCAGCACCGCGGTCGAGATAGTTCCGAAGCCATAGAAAACGATCTGCGGCACGAATAACCGAAGCAGTAACGTACCAACGCTTCGTTGCTGAACGGCAACGGCGGGCCCCCCGATCGTGTAAGCGCGGAATATCAAAGGCGCTATGAAAACTCCCAGAACCGTAAGGAGGCCGAGGCCCATCGTGACAATGGTCGTGACGCGGGCGATAAAATCCCAGGCTTCCTGTTGACCCTCGCGATCGCGAACCTCGATGTAGAGCCTGATGAAAACCGATGACAAGATCCCACCGATCGCAAGTTCGTAGATGATGTTCGGTGTTGTGTTCGCCAGGTTGTAAGTGTCGGCAAGCTTGTTCTCGACCACCCCTATCGCGTAGGTCATCGCCGATAGCCTGAGAAGGCCGGTGGCGCGCGAGATGGCTGTGCCAAGCGAAGCAGCAGCCGCACCTTTTCCGACCTTCACGTCCGGTTGGTTGTTCACGCGGGCAATCGCCTTCGTGCGATCCCCGCTAACCACCATGCGACGAGGAATACGGCCGCTCCACCAGTGATCGCTAGGCCAACCACGTTGTAAGCGGTTGAACGAACCGTCAATCGACTTGATGCGATCCTGGTGCCACTGGAGGTTTCGACAACTGCATCCAGAACGAATGTGCCCGTGGCTTGAGTGATCGTCTTGACGGTGATGGTCTTGTTCGGCGATTGCAGTTTGTCGATGCGGATCTTGTCGCCGTCGGGGAAGCGGAGTTTGTCGGAGTTGAGCTTCAGGACCACGAAGACTGGATAGTCGAGCTGCGAAGAGATCGACAACGGGATGACACCGTTGTGCGATGTGAGGGTGATGGTCTGACTAGCTGGCGCCCGGATCTTGGCGAATTCAGCCCGCACAGTCGTGGGTATGGCTCTGGCGAATGATTGCCCAGCGCGAACCGACGCCGGCGACGCCCACCAGTCGGCGCTCTCGGCGATAAGCAACCGGCGTTCCAGCCCGTCGATCTGTGATTGAGGCGGATATAGGTCTCCATACCGGTCGATCGCCTTGCGGGCCTGCACTATCTCGTTGAAGAAATCGCCCCCTGGCACCGAGCCCGCCAGTTTTTGAACGTCATCGGTCGGCGCCAGCTCAGTGTTGGGATGGGCGGGTGTCGCAGCCGGAGCGGGGCCGATCTGGTCCACGGTTACAGGCTTCAGCCAAGGTGAGTTACCCAAGGTCCCCAGGACGTCGGAAAGAAACGATTGCGATACGTTCCAATCCAAGGGAGCCACTGCAGCAACCGTCCTGTCCGTACCAGGTCGCTCAAGCATGATCGTCGCCGTTTCTGCAAGGAATCGCTGTCGTGCGATCAGCGGCGAAACTGTCGAGGCCCTTAACAGTCGTTCGTCCAATCCGGGGTCATCGGCGATCCCCTGCAAGGCCGGCCCGGACCTTGTTCTTATCGAGATCTGAGCCGATGGGGTCAACGGGCTGGGTCTCGTCCTCAATGATCGAGGGCTGAGAACGAGGTGAGAGATCTTTGTCAGCTGCAGCGTCGACAGGGTCTTCTCATCGAGGGCCCCCTTCACCGGAAGCAGCCAGCCGTCCAGCGGCGACATCTTCGATGCGGAGCGTTCTCCTGCGATCGCCTCTCTTCCTTCAACGACCTGCGCTTGGGCAACATCGGTCAAGTCGGCCCTTACCAGCGCGGGAAGGAAAGCTTGCGAGTAAGGAGCGGATATCACTGCGGTAGATGCGCGGCCGGCGATGCTGCGTATCGCTTCAAGCGCGGTTGCTGCCCTTGCAGCGGGAGGGTCATCGGGCGACACTTTCCGGTTCGATGCAGCGAAGCCGTCGCTGAGGTCCGCAAGCATGTCGACGAGCAGGCCGCTCGGCGAGATCGTGACAGCGGTGTCAGGGTTCGACTCCAGCGCGTTCAGGATGCTCGTCAACCGTCCGTTAGTGACCGACTTCTCGAGGCTGTTCGAGGTAACTATCCCTGGTCGGTTGCCGGATGTGTAGATCGATGGTGAATGAAGAGGGATGATGAGCGCGATCTTGAGGGGGAACTGCTGCGGCGCCGTGAAGTAGATCATGTGAGTGTCTATCGACGTTGATGTCGACCGATCGCTCTTCACGATGAACCGGACCGGGTAGGCGCGGTCTTCGGCGTTGTGGAAGAAAGCGATCTCAGAAAGCGGTTTATCGATAGCTATGGTGCGCTTTAGTCCCGGTGCAAGTTCGCCATCGACGGGGACCGTGTCAGTGCTTACCACCGTGCCAGGCTTCCCCGCGAAAGTTCTTTCCAATTGGGACCTTGTCTTGATGCCGTCGAAGATGGTCATAACGACTCGCAGCCCCGTCATCGGGACGTTTCCTCTGTTGGTAACCGAGATCGATGCAGTTAGGTGCCCCTCGGCCCCCACGAACGCGGGGAAGCTGTCCAAAGAGATCTTCATGCCTTGATCTGCGACGTTTGTAGATTGCGAAGGGCCGGGGCTTCGGTCACTGGGGACCGGCGTCGGTGTGGATGACGCCGCTAACGCGGGGACCGCTCCGATCGACAGATAAGTTATCAGCGATAGGTACCTAAGCAGGCGCGCATTTCGCTTGTAACGCATCATGCCGACAATAGTGCCCGAAGCTCGAATGCCCCATAGGCTACGGCCACGATCGCCAGAGCCACTCCCACGACTACGCGCAGCTTCTGCTCCGGCGCCCTGATGGCCAATCCGGCCCCCAACCACGCGCCTGGGATCACCCCCATCGCGAGCAGGGCGGCGACCTTCCAATCGATGTTGCCGACATAGGATTGGGCGATCAGATTCGGCGTAACGATGACGCTTATCACCGCAAGCGAAGTTCCGATCGCGGTCTTCACCTTCATCTTGAAGACCCGAGTGAACACCGGGACCATCAAGAAGCCGCCTCCAACGCCGAGCAACCCCGACATCGCTCCTGTCACGATTCCTAGGAGTACCAGACCCAGAGGGTTTGGCGACACGTCGAGCGTGTCATCGATCGGCCGCTTACTCGGCAAGGTCCGCAGTGCCAGAACCAGCAAGGTGAAGGCCGTGATGAGCATGAGCACATGCCCATTGAAATGTCTTGTAGCAAGGGCGCCAGCGATAGTCGTCACCACGGCGCCAGGCGCGACGAACGCTACAACCCGCTTGTCGATAAGACCCGACCTGGTGTAGCGAAACGTTCCGGTGATGGCGGAAGGAAGGATCGCGGGAACCGTTGTGCCGATGGCGAGATATGCCGATACACCCAGGAACCGGATCAAAGGTGTGGCGACTATGCCCCCTCCAACGCCAAGGCCCCCCGAGAAAACCCCGGCCAACATGCCCGAGCCCATGAACGCAAGCCAGCGCAGGATCATGCTGGATCAACCATCGTTCGCACGGCTTTACGTATCAACTCGGCCTCGGATCCGAAAGTGCATCGCTCAGCTGCCTGGTTGGCCGGAAGAACAACCACCTCTTCGGTCTCCTCGTCATGTTCGGATGGGTCGCCACCGGTCGCCAGCATGATGAAGAAATGGACGAACTTGTGCACCCTCACTGCCGCATCGTTGCCGCGCGGCGGTTGCACGAACCAGTAGTCGATCGTTTCGAGTTCTCGAATGACTTCGACCTTCAGACCGGACTCTTCGCGGGCTTCACGAACGGCCGCCTCGGCTATCGATTCGCCTTTCTCGACTAGACCCTTCGGCAACCCCCACTGTAGGTCGCCCTTGAAAGACCGACGCGAACAGACGACCACTTCACCGGTCTGCTCGAAGATGACACCTCCGGCCGATACCGAAGTTTGGGTCCGCATGCCGTCAGGATATGGCCATGAAGGTCTGGCGAGACGTTGATCAGGGGCTCCACGATCCCGGAAGTGGTTCTCCCGAGAGGCCCGATCGTCTCGATGCATGCCTAACAGCTCTGCTTTCATCGGGTGTGGAGGTCTTGCTTCAGGACGCCTTCCCGGCCGATCGCGCCTTGGTGGATCTCGTTCACGAAAGGAGCAACATCGATGCTTTGGAGGAGTTCTGCCATGCGGGTGGAGGGCTGATCGCGGGCGACACCTTCGCCAACCAGTCCACGTTCGATGTTGCCCTTCGGGCAGCAGGGGCCTGCGTTGATGCAGCTCGCGAAGCCCTTAGCTCCGGCGATGCAGCTCTGAGTCTCGTCCGGCCCCCCGGCCACCACGCGACACGGGATGAGGCGATGGGTTTCTGCTTCATCAACAATGTCGCGGTCGCGACGAAGGCTGTCCAAGCTGCTGGTGCAACCCGGGTATGCATCATCGATTTCGACGTGCATCACGGAAACGGCTCGCAGGACATCTTCTGGCAGGACCCTGATGTTTGTTACCTGTCGCTTCACCAATGGCCTTGGTATCCCTGGATATCGGGTGCCCTCGAGGAGATCGGCGCAGGCGAGGCCGAAGGCACGAACGTGAATATCCCCTTGCCGGCCATGACCGGGGACGTCGGACATCTCTCGGCGATCGAGGGTGTAGTGGTGCCCGTTGTCAGGCAGTTCGAACCCGACATGATCATGGTCTCGGCAGGGTTCGATGCCCATGTCGATGACCCGCTTTCGATGCAGGAGGTCACCACAGGCGGATTCGGAGCGATCGCCCGCAGTCTCACCCGGTTGGCGGCCGAGGTTTGTGGAGGAAGAGCACTGTGGGTGCTCGAAGGCGGCTACAACCTTGTCTCGCTCGGCGCCAGCGTAGCCGAGGTGGCAGGGGCCCTGGCGGGGTCGCCGACCCCGGCCGATCCCCCGCCACTGTCGCATGGTTCGGGCTTTCGGATGCCAGCCCTGGATAAAGTCATCGCCTTTCACGGTCGAAGATGGAACCTGGATCTATGAGTGCGAACAGATAGCATCCGTAACAGATCGGCAAGACCTTCGAGGAGGCCCGGTGTCACAGATCAACGAATACCTTCGGTACCTGGTCGAAAAGCACGGCTCTGACCTGCACGTAAAGGTGGGGGCCCCGCCGATCATCAGGGTGAATGGGATCTTGTACCGGACCGAATTTCCGAAACTCGGTCCCAACGATACCGAGCGCTGCGCCCTGGAACTTATGAGCGAGCGAGTTGCCGAGGACTTCAATGAGGTTGGTGAGGCCGACTTCGCTTACTCATTCCCTGGCCTCGGAAGGTTCCGCTGCAACGTTTACAGGCAACGTGGTTCGGTTGGCATGGCGGTGAGGCGAGTCCTCCCCGGCTCGCCAACCTTCGAGAGCCTGGGTCTTGCGCCGGTCATCTCGCAGATCTCCGAGGAACCGCGTGGTCTTGTACTCGTAACAGGCATGACCGGCTCAGGAAAGACAACCACAACCGGAGCGATGATCAATCACATCAATGCGACCAAGAGACCGTGCAAGCTGCCATCTCCGCAGCCGAGACAGGACACCTAGTCATATCGACCCTGCATACGATCGACGCCGCCGAAACAGTGAACCGCATCATCGAGTTCTTCCCACCACACCAACAAAAGCAGACCCGCATAGCGTTGGCGGGGAGTCTGAGGGGGATAATCAGCCAGCGTCTTCTCATGCGCAAGGATGGCAAAGGAAGAGTTCCCGCGGTTGAGATCCTGCGCATGAACGGGCGCATCTTCGATCTGGTCGTGAACCCAGAACAAACTCACATGATCCACGACGTCATCGCCGAAAGCGAGTTCTACGGCATGCAGACCTTCGACCAATCCCTGCTCAATCTGTACAAGAATGAGCTGGTAACCATCGAAGAAGCGATCACTGCGTCTTCGAATCCGCATGACTTCCAGATCATGGTCAGACAGGCTGGCCTGTCCGCCTGACGACGCAGCGGCCCGGGCGCGCTTAGGCTCTCGGTAAGTGAACGATGCAGCGAAAGCCATACCAGGGGCGGCCCTCGAGCTATCGAGGGTTTTTCGCGATGCCGGCTTTGGTCTGTGGCTCGTGGGGGGGTGGGTGAGGGACGCCCTGTTGGGCACGCTGCACGCCGATCTCGACTTCGCCACTGATGCACGCCCCGAACGGTCCATCGAGGTATTGAAGAGATGGTCTAAAGGGAAGGTTTGGGAGACCGGCATCTTATTCGGCACCGTGGGGGCCCAGTGCGATCAGACAAGGGTCGAGGTGACGACGTTTCGAAGCGAGGTTTATACCGAAGATTCGCGCAATCCAGATGTCGTATTCGCAGACGACCTTGAAGCCGACCTTTCTCGCCGCGACTTCACCATCAACGCAATAGCAATCGAATTGCCCGACGTAAGGATCGTCGATCCATTCGGTGGTATCAGCGACATAGCATCGCGACGTATCAAAACCCCGCTTTCTCCCGAGGTGTCCTTCTCCGACGACCCACTGCGGATGCTACGCGCACTACGGTTCTGCTCGACTCTAGGATTCGATATCTCGCGCGACGTGCTCGATGCCATCTCGAACATGCACGAAAGACTTCAGATCGTGTCGCACGAGCGCGTTCGTGATGAATTCACAAAGCTCGTCAGGGGCAAGGCGGCGTCGCGAGCTTTGGATCTTGCCACCCAAACAGGACTGGCAGAAATGTTCTTTCCGGAGCTACCTGCGCTCAGGCTCGAACAAGACCCGATTCATAGACACAAGGATGTTTTCCGGCACACGCTGGCGGTGTTGGACAATGTCGCTCGAACCGATAAAGACCAACCCGATCTTGCGCTGCGCTTGGCCGCATTGCTCCACGATGTAGGCAAACCCAAGACCAGGCAGATATCGGGCAAGGGAGTCAGTTTTCATCATCACGAAGTCGTTGGTGCTGACATGACCGAGACCCGCCTGAAAGACCTGCGATATCCGGCGAGGCTTATCGAAGAGGTCCGCGACCTCGTTTACCTGCATCTAAGATTTCACACCTATCGCCTGGGTTGGACCGACAAGGCGGTCAGACGCTATGTGCGCGACGCGGGGGCCCTGCTGCCCAAGTTGAATACGTTGGTAAGAGCCGATTGCACAACCCGCAATCACGCTAAGGCGAAAGAGTTATCCGACCGGATGGACGAACTCGAAGCGCGCATTGGGGAACTCGCTTCGAAAGAGGAGCTCACCAGGATCCGCGCAGCTCTGGACGGCAAAGAGGTTATGGACCACCTCGGGATACCTCCAGGCCCCCTCGTAGGCGACGCGATCGACATGCTTATGGAGATCCGCATGGATGAAGGCGAGATCGACAAAGAAGAAGCCCTGAAGCGTCTCGACGACTGGTTCGCCAGATCGAAATCATGAGCGTTTCGTCTCCATCCGAGGATTGGTACCGTCCCTTAGCGGCACACCTTCGTTCGGCATATCTTCGGTACTCGTTCGCCATGAATTCCGACTCCGAGGTCGACTTCTTGATGGACGTTTTGCGTCTTCGACAGGGCGATCGCCTGCTCGACGTGGGATGCGGCCCCGGCAGGCACGCAGTCCGCTTCGCCGAGCTTGGAGTCGAGGTCGTTGGAGTGGACTTGTCGAAAGATTTCATCGAGATCGCTAGCGCGAAGGCATCAGAGGCAAACGTTTCGCTTTCGTTGTTTGAGATGGATGCCGCCGAGATGCCCTTCGAAGACGAATTCGACGCTGTGATAAGCCTTTGCGAAGGCGCCTTCAGCCTAGGTCTGGATGACCTGAAGATCCTAAGGACCATGGGGCGGGCCGCGAAACCCGGGGGCCGGCTGGCGGTTGGGGCAGTGAATGTTTTTTATGTACTGGCGCACATGAGGCAGGCTGGTCGGTTCGACCTCAACCGCATGCTCTACGAAGAAGAGGTGGAGGTGATCGGCGAGGACGGGACCAAGCGCAACTTCAACATGTGGAACACCTGCTTCACGCCGCGAGAATTGCAGTGGATCGCCAACGGCGCTGGGCTTGACCCGAACGTCGTGTATGGCGTTTCACCCGGCGAATACAAACAGTCCGACCCGACCCAGGACCATCCCGAGCTGCTGCTGTTGGCTAGCAAGCCCCAAGTCAGATCCTCGGCTCAGGGCCGGAGTATGTGGTGAGTGCCCCATATTTCAGGATTGTTAAGGTTGGCTTTATAAAATCTGAACAATGTCTTGACAGTTTGATAGGGACGAAGGTAAGTTGCACCATATGGCGGTGGACACATTGAGCGGTTCAGAGCGTTTAGCCGGGCCCAGCAGCCCTCAACGAACCAAAGCGGTTGAGGTCTTGGACCTCAAAAAGGTCTATGCCAGTCGAAAGAGCGGGCCGATCACCGCCGTAGATGGCGTTTCGTTCTCGGTGGACAAAGGCGAGATCGTGGGGCTGCTCGGCCCAAACGGAGCTGGCAAGACCACAACCATCAAGTCGATGTGCACCTTGATAAAGCCGACATCGGGGTCCATCAAGATCGAGGGCATCGATGCCGTCCGCTCGCCTTCCAAAGCCGTCGAGAACGTCGCAGCGGTACTCGAGGGCAATCGCAACATCTACTGGCGCCTGACACCGATCGAGAACCTCGAATTCTTCGCTGGCCTTGCCGGCATCCCATCGCGAAGGGCCCGACCAGCGGCGCAGCAACTGCTCGAACGTTTCGGCCTTACCGAAAAAACCAAAGACGAGGCCCGCAAGCTATCGCGCGGCATGCAGCAGAAACTCGCGGTCGCTTGTGCATTCATCAAATCGACACCAGTGCTTCTTCTCGATGAGCCGACCCTCGGACTCGATGTGGAAACGTCTCACGAACTTCGCAAGTCACTCGTGAAGATGGCGGCAGAAGACGGAAGGACCATCCTTCTATCCAGCCACGACATGGATGTTGTGCAGCAGATGTGTGAACGGGTTCTTATCATCGACAAGGGCCGCATCGTGACCGACGACAAAGTCTCGAACCTCCTGCAACTTTTCCGGGTCAAGGCATATCGCTTCGCCCTGTCGAGCCCTTTCGGCGATGCCCAGCGCTCTTCGGTAACTGAGCAATTCCCTCACGCGATCATAGAAACCGAACAAGACATAACAACAATCCAGGTCGCCCTCAAAGATGCAGGCGAGATCTACGCGCTAGTCGAGATCCTTCGCAAATACGACGCCGTTATCGATTCGATCGATAGGGCAGACCCGGACCTTGAAGAGATCTTCCTGCGTATCGTGAAAGGCGAGTCTCTTTGAAGACCCTCATCCTGTACAAGACGATGTTCAAGCAGACCATCATCGGCCTCAAGCGCTACCTGTTCGAGACCATCTCGGGGACGGCGACCCTGTTCCTATTCTTTTTAGCCCTCTTCTACGGGGCCAAGGCGCTAGCCGGCAGCAGTCTGAAACTCGCCAACACCCAAGACGGCTTGATCGTGGGATACATGGTGTGGAGCCTCGCCATATTCGCCTACTTCTCGATGGCCCAAGATCTCATCCAAGAAGCCCAATTGGGAACCCTCGAACAGCTCGCGATGTCGCCTATGGGCCTAAGCAAGGTTCTGCTTGGCAGAGCGCTTTCGGGCCTAGTCTGGCAGTTCATAACCATCGCGGTGATGCTCACTTTGATGATGGTTTCGACCGGACGTTATCTGCATGTCGACGTGATAAGCATGGTCCCCCTGATGGTCCTAACGCTGGCTGGAGTCATAGGGCTTTCTCTGGTGATGGGAGGCCTTGCGATCGTGTTCAAGCGAGTGCAAGCGATCCTGCAGATCATGCAGATCGCTTTCGTAGCATTCATCGCGGTTCCACTGAGCAGAGCCCCCTTCCTCAAATACATGCCACTGAAGTGGGGGAACGAATTGCTGACTCGGGTGATGCGCGATGGCAAGTCGATCTTCCAACTGCCCTGGCAAGACGTTGCATTCTTGATCGGACACGCGGTCGTTTATATGACCATTGGCCTTGTTGTCTTTAAGTACTTCGAAAATGTTGCTCGGCGCCGTGGCCTGCTTGGCCACTATTGATCGCCCAAGTTCTGATCGCCCAAGTTCTGATCGCCAGGTATCAGTCCTGCTCTTCTAAGACCGTAACCTTCTTGAGAACCACATCTTCGCGTGGCTTATCGCCCGGCCCGGTTGCAACCTCCGAGATCGCATCGGCCACATCTTGGCCTTCCATGACGATGCCGAAGATGGTGTGTTTGTTGGTCAGATGCGGAGTCGCGGCTACCGTGATGAAGAACTGGCTCCCGTTGGTGTTTGGCCCTGCGTTGGCCATCGCCAGATAGCCAGGCCCATTGAACGATGGCCCGCCGTTGAACTCGTCTTCGAACTGATAACCCGGCCCCCCGGTGCCGCGGCCCAGTGGGTCGCCGCCTTGGATCATGAAGTTAGGGATCACACGATGAAAGACGGTTCCGTCGTAGAGCGCGTCGTTGCGTTCGGCCCCCGTGGCCGGGTCGCGCCAAGTCTTCTTGCCGGTGGCAAGGCCGGTGAAGTTCTCAACCGTCTTGGGCGCAGTCTCCGGTAACAGCTTTACTTTGATGTTGCCGATGCTCGTTTCGAGCGTTGCGTATAAAGCCATGTTTAGCGAACCTTTCCAAGTTCAAGATGAAGTTCCTGCTCGGGGATCATGACCGAGTGGATGTATTCCTCAACCATGGTACGCGCCACTTCGTCGGAGTATTGAACCGGGGGCGACTTCATGAAGTAGGCACTCGGCCCAAGAAGAGGTCCACCAACTCCGGCGTCTAATGCGAGTCGTAAACACCTGATGGCGTCGATCACGATGCCTGCGGAGTTGGGCGAGTCCCAAACCTCGAGCTTGAGATCAACCGAAAGAGGCACATCGCCGAACTCGCGTCCTTCCAGCCGGATGTGAGCCCATTTGCGGTCGTTGAGCCATGGCACATGGTCAGATGGACCGATGTGAACGTCCTCGGCGTCGATCCCTTTGCGCAACTGCGAGGTGACCGATTGCGTTTTGGATTTCTTCTTCGACACTAGGCGCTCGCGCTCTAACATGTTCTTGAAGTCCATGTTCCCGCCGAAGTTCAACTGGTACGTGTGGTCGAGTTTCACACCGCGGTCTTCGAACAACTTGGCGAGTATGCGGTGGATGATGGTTGCTCCCACTTGGCTCTTGATGTCGTCACCGATTATCGGCACGCCTCTCTCAGCGAATCGTCCGGCCCACGCTGGGTTCGACGCGATGAAAACCGGCATGCAGTTGACGAATGCAACCCCGGCGTCTAGTGCTTGCTCGGCGTAGAACTTGGCCGCCTTCTCAGAACCAACCGGAAGGTAGTTGACCAGCACCTGCGTGCCTGTGTCTCTCAGTACTTGTGCAACATCGACCGGGGGCAGAGGGGATTCGGTTATCTCTTCACGGTAGTAAAGGCCAAGTCCGTCGAGCGTTGGCCCACGTTGCACGGTGACATCCAACTGAGGGATGTCGGCGAACTTGATGGTGTTGTTGGGGACCGTTTGCACAGCCTTGCTCAGATCGAGGCCAACTTTGTTCGCATCGACGTCGAACGCACAAGAGAACTCAACGGCACTCACGTGATACTCACCAACCCGCACATGCATCAGGCCAGGTACGTCATCGCCATCTTCGGCGCCGCGGTAAAACTCGACACCCTGGACCAATGCCGATGCGCAGTTACCTGCTCCGATCAATCCGACACGGATCTTGTCAGTCATAAGCTCTTGTCTCCTTAGCTGGTTGCTTCTTGGGGTTCGGGGTTATGCGCTTTCTCTTCTGCAATCAATGTTTCGATCCACTCGATGTCGGCGCTGGTCGTGTCCACACCGTGTTCCATCAGGCGCAGCGTGTACGCGTCGATGCGTTCGCGATAGTCCTTGAGCCGCGTTCGCATGTCGGCGAGTTTCTCGGTGAGATAAGCCCTCCTGCGCTCAAGTAGCTCCACCCTGTCCGATGACTTCATGTAGCGGAAGAAGGCGAGTTTCATGCTGAACTTGGCGTCGTCTACGGCTGAATGTTCGCCGAGGGCCTTTACGAACATCTCCTCGCCGGTGTCAGTGATGCGGTAGATGTTCTTGCGGCGCTTGACGTCTTCTTTCGGAAAAACGCGCTCGACGGCTCCGGTCTTTTCGAGACGACGGATCGTGGGATAAAGGCTTCCGTAGGAGACCTGCCAGAACTGGCCGAGCTGATTGGTCAGTTCCTTCTTGAGCTCGTATCCGTGCATGGCTCGGTCTTTCAAAAGACCGAGAAGGGCCATCTCGATCATGGTTCGATGTACTCGGTGATGGGCATGATGTCCTTGTATTGGTATCTACGCGATATATCGCTCCGATATATCTAACCGCTATATTAGCGGTTTAGTCAAACACCCGCGGGCTTCGGTGGCGTGGGGAAAGGCCGGCGGCGACTCCCAAAGCCCCCACCAAGCCAGCGAGAGCCAAGGCGCTGCCGTAGCGGGTGCCGGTGCGGGCCAGACTCTTCCCGCGGACCTTGGAAGAAGTAACTTCGCCCGCAGAGGTGGTTGCCTCACCAGAGGCGAGCACGATCACATCGCCTTCCATGTTGGTGATCGGCTGGTTCTTGGAACCTGTTGCGAACTGTCCGCCGTGAACGGTGCAGATGTAGTGGTACGTGCCGACCTGCGTGAATGTGTGTGTGAAGGGGAAACCCGTTGCCCGATGAACTCCGGAGTCCCAAAGTCCGGCCCCCGTCGGTCCGGTTACGCCGGTGGTTGAGTGCCCTGGACACAGGCCAGCGCCCTGCCTGAACTGCGGCGATTCGCAATCGGGGCTCGTCACAGAGCCAGGCTGATCATAGGTCCACTCGACGCTCTCACCCTTCGTGATGGTGATCGAGGCCGGCGCGAATGTGAACCCAACCATGCTGACTTGATGCGTACCGGCGTACGCGGGCGCAACCATCAACAGGTAAAAGGCAGTCGGTGCGGCGGCGGCCGCAAAGGCCCTCACCCAAGCTCGCATAGCTTGAGGATATCTGGTCGCTACAATGTCTGAACCATGCAGGGGCGAACCGACTACACACTGGCAAAAAGGGCGCTGCTCGACGAGTTCCGAAGAGGCGGCCTCGATCGATTGCAGATCTGTGACGCGCATCCTGAATTGGTGAGAGTAGCGCGAAACATCGGCAAGCCCATACCGCGCCCTTGCCCTGTATGTGCCGACGAAGCCTCACTGCGCTCCGTCAGGTACGTCTTCGGTGATCAACTCAAGCACCTTTCTGGTCGCCCCGTTTACCCAGATGATTGGGCCGACGAACTGAACGCTCGCTATGACGAGTTTCGTTGTTATGAGATCGAGGTTTGCGTCGAATGCCTTTGGAATCATCTCGCCGCCTGTTACCTCATGGGTCGCAGCTTCAATGGCTCAACGACACCGGCCCCGAAGGCTGTAGAGCAAGAGGGTTAGTGGGGGCCTTGCCTCAGGGCAGGACCCTCGTGGCTGGCATCGGCGTCGCCACCGCAAGTGGTGTCGCGGCGGCATCCGGTTCGATCAGGGGAAACTGGTTGATGCTTTTTGGCCCCCTTGTCGTCTGCACTTTCATACACCTTTATCTCAGCGGCCGACGAGACAAGGACATCTGGTGGTTCCTCGCTCTGCTGGCGGCGCTTGGTTGGGCCTGCGTTTCGGGGATGCTTGCGACGGGCCTTGATCTTGGGCACACACTTGCCCGTGACGCCATTCTCGGGCCGAGGTTGCTGAGCGCTACGACTGCCTACTCTTGCACCCTGGCTCTTCTTGGCGGCACAACTACAGCGAGCTTGTGGCTAAGGATGCTCAGCGAACGCGATCTGTTCCAGTCGAACGATCCCAGATCAAGCGCGGTGATTGGTTGGTTCGAGATCGTACTAGTTGGTTCGGTTGTTGCTAGAGCGGGTTCGGGTATCGGCCTCGGTGCGTTCATCCTCGGTCCCCTCGACCGCAGGACAGCTGTTTGGTTCGGTCTGTCCACATTCGTCACGGCTGTTGTGATCGCCGTGCTTTGGTCAACGCGCCGTGCTGCGGTATCGCGGTTCATCGACCGGTATCGCACGGTGCTGGCCGTGACGGCTGCAACGATGTGCTTGGCCTCGGTCTTCGTCGCGGCGCTCGGTCATTGATCGTCCTCGTCGCGGCCGCGGTGACCTTCGGTGCATCTTGTCTCAAGGGTGGGATCAAGGCCAGGTGGCCATGGTTGATCGCGATGGCCGGATGGGGATTGGCGGCTGTCCTCATCGGTAATGCTGTTCATCCCGTTTGGATGTTGCTGTTCATGACGGGCTCAGGTGCATCGGTTTATGCCTCGTCGAGGCGCGGGCTTGCGGCCCAGGTTGCGTACTGCTGGGTGGGATCGGACATCTGTTTGCTGCTCAGCCTGACCGCGCGAGTAGCCAGCGGCGATGGATGGTCCGTCCCTCATCAGGGTGAGTGGCATGTGCCTTTGCTCCTCGTCATCGCAGTAGCTCTGCGGTTCGCGAGCACGATCTTGCCTGGGCCTGATGACCATCGGTTCGAGAGCACCGCCGGCCTCGCATCGGTTGCATGGTGGCAAGGGGTTTTCTTGTTGAAGGTGTTTGGTTCGCTCCCAGCGCCTTCGTTGGTGCTTTCTGCTGCTGTGCTCGTGGGTGTTGCAGTAGCGCTTTCGCGAAGCGAGCGGCGCGTTGGCCCCGCGATCGGCGGCGCCCTGGCCCTGCTGCTAGCGGCTGCGGGGGCCCCATGGGGTTTAACCCTAGCCATCGGCCTTGCGGCCTTCGCGTTTACTTATGGAGAACGCGCTGCGAGTGCTTGGCTGCAGCTTGCGGCCCCCCTGGGGGCCGCAAGCTGGCTTAGCCTCGGACGTCTGCAGCCCTTCTTATTAGCGATCGGTCTGCCGGTGTTCTTCGCAGCGCTTGTTTGGGTCTTAACGGACGCCCGCGCGCCATCTCTGGGCGGCCGGGTCCTCGCAGCTGCATCCATTATCGCCTCGGTTGCCTATGGTCCGCATCCCTTGGTAACCATCGCCTGGTTGGCCCTGTCTGCGGCAGTTGCCTGGCTGATGTTGTCGCTTATGAGCGGCCAGCTGGATGTGCGCGTGATGAAACATATCCCGGCGACCCACGTCGCAGTCCCCGTTCAGGGTTCGTTGGTTTTGGCCCGGACCTCTGCCCCAAGTTTGGCTGGACTGGGTGCCTTGGCCGCGATCGCCCTGCTCTTAGTTGTTCGACTCACCGTCATCGGCATGGGGACCGGATTCGTTTGATATCCAGTCGCAACGCTTGAAGGTGACGATCCGGTGGTAGAACCTTTGCGTGGCTAAACGTTCCCGGCGCAAAACACCGATGCAGCGAGCGGTCGCACTGGCGAAACGCCGCTGGTGGATCATCGCGGCCGCGCTCGTCGCGGGAACGATCCTGGTCGTTATCGTTTCTTTCTTAGCCAAGATCCCCTTGCCCGACGCGGCACCAGGGTCGCAGTCGTCCAAGATCGTGGCGTTCGATGGTCAAGTCGTTGGGACCCTTCACGGCGACGAGAACAGGACCATCGTTCCGCTCGACAAGATCTCAATGAATCTTCAGAACGCGGTCATCTCTACCGAGGACCGCGACTTCTATAAGCACCCAGGCATCAGTTTGAAAGGGATCATCAGAGCGGCCTTCAGTAACGTTAAGGGCGGTGGGCCAGAACAGGGCGGTTCAACCCTGACTCAGCAATACGTTCGCAATGCCTTCATCCAAGTTGGCCGACAACGGACCATCGTGCGCAAACTCAAGGAGGCGGTGGTGGCGCTCAAGATCGAGCGCAAGTTCTCTAAGAAAAAGATCCTGGAGTTCTATCTCAACACCGTTTACTTCGGACGCGGTGCGTATGGTGCCGAGGCAGCAGCGCGAACCTACTTCTCCAAGCCCGCAGCGGACCTAACGGTGAGCGAAGCCGCCTATATGGCAGGGATAATCCGGGCTCCGCAGACCTATCAGCCCGACCGCAATCCGCAGGGGGCGAAGAGGATCCGCGACGAAGTGCTGGGCGACATGGTTGCGGCGGGAAGACTCAAGCACGAAGTTCAAGTCTCGGAGTCGGGTACTGAGCTGGCGTTCAAGAATCTAGCCAAAGTCGTTGGACAAGATTCCCCGCGTGCCGGTTATTTCATCGAGTACGTTCGACGTTTGTTGCTGGGAAAGCGGTTCCATATCCCCGAGAAGGAACTCTTTGGCGGTGGCCTCGAGATACACACGACCCTTGACCTAAAGATGCAAGATGCAGCGGAAGCAGCCGTGAAGAAGGTTCTGAACAAACCCAACGATCCAGAGGCAGCGCTTGTTGCGATGAGCCCTTCTGGTGAAGTGCGCGCGATGGTAGGGGGCCGCAACGTCGATGACCCAAAGGCTGCGCGCGGTTTCAACTATGCGGCTGCAGCTCCCGGCCAGAACAACGGCGGTAGGTTTCCTGGTTCGGCATTCAAACCGATAACCCTTGCGGCGTGGGT
This sequence comes from Actinomycetota bacterium, assembly GCA_046262935.1. GTDB lineage: Bacteria > Actinomycetota > CADDZG01 > JAHWKV01 > JAHWKV01 > JBHELT01. The sequence goes on from JBHELT010000099.1 coordinate 42,196, forward strand.
TGATCAGGACCTGTCGGTCAACTCGACCCTCTCCGGGCCTCCGGAACTGAAGATCGATTCCAAGCAGTGCCGCAATCAAGACGGCACCCCATGGGACGTATCGAATTTCGATAACGAATCGTTCTCGCAGTTGAATGTGATCGATGCGACAGTGCATTCGGTGAACACGATCTACGCGCAGATGATGGACAAGATCGGTCCGCGCGCTTTCGTTTCGGAAGCGCAGAAGTTGGGACTGGATATCCCACGCTCAGCCTTCGGTTGCGCGTTGACCTTGGGAACGGCGCCAGTGACTCCCCTGGAACTGGCAAGGGCATATTCGGTGTTCGCAGCAAGAGGCAGGTTGCCCGAGACCGTGGTGATAACCAAGATCGTGACGCCAGACGGCAAGGTGATTTCAGAAACCAAGCCAAAGTCAACGGACTCGATACCGCCGAACACGGCCGACACCGTCAACTTGGCACTTCAGCAGAACATCAACAGAGGAACAGGGACCGGTGCCAAGTTGAACAGGCCAGCGGCTGGCAAGACCGGCACCAATCAGAATCACATCGATGCATGGTTCGCCGGTTACACACCAGACCTAGTGGGCGTAGTTTGGATGGGGTTCCCCCCCGAAGGAAATCCTCCGAAGATCCAGGAGATGACTAACGTGCACGGGATCCGAGTTACCGGTGGGACGTTTCCTGCAACGATATGGAAAGAGTTCATGCAGGTTGCGTTGAAAGGCATCAAGGCCTCGAACTTCACTGCCCCCACGATCGGGGGCCAGGTGCTTTCGCCGTCGCCGGTGCCTTGCGGTTCCCCAACGCCCGGTTCCACCAAAACAGTTTCAGTAACCCCATGCCCATCGCCATCACCCAGTCCGTCGCCGTCTCCGGCGCCGTCGGTTGGGGTGAGCACACCGCCAAAGCATCCGCCACCGTCACCTTCGCCCTCGCCTTTGTGCCCCAGTCCCACGGCCGCGAGCCCCGTTCCCACACCGAAGCCAAGCCCAAGCCCTTCTTGTTGAAGAAAACGCCTCACGCGCCCCTGTGGCTCGCGATCGGCGCGACGTTAGTAGGGCTCATCTTGTCGCTTGCCATCAAAGAGCAATGCGTCGTCTATCCGTGGGCCAACAACCATCAGTA
>JBHELT010000100.1:0-10193 GCA_046262935.1 Actinomycetota bacterium
AGTGAATAGGTTGTAGGCCTGCCATCAGGAAGATAATTCCTGGTGAAAGGGGTCGTTGAAACCCACGCCGTAAGGCTCGTCGGCCTCCCAGCTTTGCTGTAAGAAAAACCTTCGAACTTACCGTCAACGGTGGAGGACGCAAGGCGACCGGAGGTGTCGTAGGTATAAGCCGCCGTAGTCGTCTGCGGGGAGCCACCGAACGCCGAAACCGATTCCGTCAATGTATTGAGCTCCCCGATGCTATCGAGCCCTATAGACCAGGTGCCTACCGATGAGGTTTCCGCAACGTCGACGAACTTCTGAACGGAGCTAAGATTGCCTGAGGCGTCGTATGAGTAATTGACGATGTTCGGTTGTAGGCTCGCCGACGGGCCCTGACCCACTGAAGATTTCTTCGAGGGCGCCCCGTTGCTTAGGTATGTCACCTCCGTCGCGGTCTCTGTTACGCCATCGAACAAGTCGTAGGACGATTTCTGCTGGCCAACTCCGTCGTAGGTGTAGACCTTCTTGTGCTTCTGGTCGCCCGGATCGGTCTCTGTTTGGATCTCGTTTCGGTCAGTGTACGTGTAGGTGACGAAGGTTGACAGTGAAGTACCGGTCGGCTGCCGCAGAAGGATCAGGTTATTAGTCGCATCGTAGGTGCGCTCGGTCACCTTGCCCTTGGGGTCGGTCGTTTGCCACAGCCTGCCGGCAGAATCGTATTGGTAACGCGTGAACCCGCCCATGGGGGCGTGCGCACCTATGCGGTCACCGAAGCCGTCATAGTCAAATCTTGTGGCCGACGCATGGCCCGATTCAAGGATCGATGTCACCTGCCCCAACCCGTTGTATCCGTAGGTCACTCCAACCGAGCCGGCGGGTGCGTAACTGTTTCCGGTAGGCGTCGCAGGCTTGTCAACATGGGTGATGCTCCCCTCGGGTGAGTAATAAAGGGTCGTCACGTTCTGGTCTTCATCCGTCACTGAGCTAACGCGATTGTCTGGGTAGCGAGAGAAGACCTTCACCTGGCGCGAATTCGCTGGTAGAAGCTGACCGGCGGAGTCGAAGCTTCCTGGCTCAACCACGTCCTTCAATAGCGAGTCAGGGTAGTAGTCGAGCGATGCCTTTCTCAGCTGAAGTGAGCCGTCAGTCAATTTAACAGTCTGGGTTGCGCCGCTCAAGTTGTCGTTAGCGTCGTATGAATTCCTGGCTGAATACCCATCGGTTCCCTGGAAGGAGCACGGATCCCCAGCAGCAACGCCGGGGAACGTGACAACCGTCTCGTTATCGTTTGAATCGTAACAATGACCTGTGGTATGCCCCAACGGATCGGCTTGTTTCGCCGGGTTGCCGCGTGCGCTGTACTCGTTTAACCATACTTGGCCATTTCGATCAACAAGACGGGTCTGCCGCCCGAAGTCGTCGCATTCCAACGATTCCCCGATCGCCGTTGCATCTGTGATCGTCTTCGGTTGTCCCGATGCATCGTACCCATGGTCGGGCATAGACGGGTCCGGATTGCCATAAACCGTCGTTTTGTTCCTCGGGTCCGTGATCGCCTTCAGCATGCCCTTGTCGTAGTAACCGAACCTGGTTACAAGATTCCCAGGGGCTACTGTTTGGGTCACATCGCCAACCGCATCATAACCAAACGACCAGGCACGACTGCTGGGACCATTGCTATCGGTAACCGTTGCAGTAATCAAGTTCGAAACACCCGGTTGCGTAACCGGATCGATGTCTTGGTACTGAAATAGCGAATTCACCGGTTTCTCACCGGCCCCCGTTCGCGTAGATGCGGTCAGCCTGCCCGAATCATTCCATGCGTAGTCGTAGCGGTTCCCGGTCTTATCAAGTTTGTAAACAAGCCGGTTGTTATCCCAAGCAAATTGCCGTTGATCGTAGTCGCCAAATGCTGCTCCCGAGTAGTTGCTATCTCCCGCGTCCTTAGTGGCTATGAGGTTGTTGTACTCAGACGTTGTCCAGTCGGATACGTTCCCCTCGGGATCCTTAATGCAAAGAGACCTCGCGCCGCTACTTAGGCTGGGGCAGCCCGAGGAGCCATGATCAAGCATCCAGGTTTGATTGGTTCTGTCGACCCAGTCGTTAACGCCCTCTGTCCCCTCGAGCTTGGTGCGATTGCCCAACGGATCCTCAGGACATAGCAGCGCCGCGCACGCGGACGAATCCGAGCCCATGTAGTGAAACGTTCGTGAATCCACGGTTCCCGTTGCCTGTGTCGCTGAGTAAAGGACGCCAGGTCCGGAATCGACCTGGATCGGCGGATCGGGATGCGATGCAATAAATGTTTCGTTCGAGACCAGATAGTTGACCGAATAACTCAACGCACCGTGATGATACGTGAGCGACCTCAAGTGTTGGTGGGGGGCGTCCGCGGTTGAGGTTGGCGAGGAATAATCGAAGGTGACCGAGTGGCCTGACGAATCGCTGACGCTCGTGAGATTTCCCTCGGCCCCATAGCTGTACGCGATGGTGTTCGACTTGCGATCTTGAACGGAGGCCAGATGATAAAGACCCGTGGAGGCTTGCAACGTGAAGTGGTAGCTCACTCCGTCCGGTCGATAAAGCGCGTATTCCCCTGTTGGTTGGGTCATCTTGAGCGACAGGCCTGGGGGACTATGCCAACCGGGTCCATCGATTCCACCGTTCACGAAATGATGCCTCGTGCCGTCCCCGTCGGTTAAGTCAAAACTGGCTGAGTTGTTAACGTCGATCGCGCTCAGTGGATCGATCGACAGAGCCGCGTCTGAGACATCAGATTCGTTGTTCACTCCACGTTCGACCGCACCATCACCAATCTGAGAGAGGTCATTCAGTCCCATGTCGCCTGAGTCTGAGATCCCCAGGGACCATCCCTTGCCCAGGCCCTCGTCCAAGTCTTTACGGGCCGAGTTATAGGTTCGTGTTATCCGCAGATTGAGCCCATTTGAGGGCACCTCGAGATCAAGGTACTGAAGGACAGCGTTGCCAGTTGCCATGTTGAGGTACCCCGCTGCCCCCCCGCCTACCGAAAATGAATGGTAAGGGTAGAACTTCTCGAGCCCAACGAAGTCAGAATAAGCTCGATCCGTGGGGCCTTCGATGCATGAAGGGGCGGTGCCACTCACCTCGATTCCGCAAGGACTTGTGTCGTCCAGATCCCGAATGTAAACGTCGCTCAACGAATTGTTATCGTCGGGGGTGAACGATGCGGCAGACTTGAACGCGATATAAGGGTGAGCACCGGTTGCACCTCCGCCGATAGCAACAGCTGGGCGCTCGCCCGTACCACTGTTCTGATAGCGCGAACGGCGGTTCGAATCAATCGAAACTTTGCTTGTTGACCCAGATCCGAGATTTCTGAAGTAGACGTTGTCGACACCACCTGTTCCCTGGGGGACCAAGCCCCCGCTATTTGAAACGAAGGCGACGCCTTGGCCATCGGCGCTTATCTGCGGCCAATCACTGGATTGGTAATCAGATTCCCCTCCGGTGGACTTCAGCGAAACCTCGGTCATCGACGGGGCCGTGCCCAACAGATCTCGCTTAACCCACAATTGTCCCGTCCGCTCGTATGCCACAGAGACAGTGCTGCCTGAGGACCAAACAGAAGCATGTGATGCCTCGGGCGCCGGACCGTCCACCAAGATGGTCGCCTTGGTACTCGTGTCATAAAGGTACACAGTCGAAGATGGCCCGTCGGAAAACCTTTGGTAGACGATCTTCGAACCATCGAAGGAGATGGAAGGGTTCGAGGCTGGCTGGCAGGTTGCAGAGCACGCTTGGTTGGAGATCCTGGTCACAGATCTTGTTGCCAGGGATACGACGAAGATATCTGTCACCGAGTTTGTATCTAGCGCTTGGTTGGTTGCGCCTCGATCGAGGTTATTTGCGTCGGACTCGAAAACTGCTGTTTGACCATCCCCGCTCACGACGACGTTTCTACTGTCGGCGTTACCTTCTCCTGGCAGAGGTCCAACGGCCGAACCCGGCTGAGAGAGCCTCGTGATCACGCCGGTTGCCATGTTACGAACGAAAATGTCCCTGTGTTGATTTGTGTCGGTTGCAGGGACAATTAGGTTAGTCGCAGCGGATTCGAAGGCGACAGTCTGCCCGTCTGATGAGATCGAAGGGTTAAGGCTCTGGCCGTTACCCGCCAGAGCGTATGTGCTTACCAAAGTTGTCGAGCGGCCCAGCCGTTCGGAGTCGGGAATAGACTCACGCTTCCATTCGATACCTGTAGTTCGGGTCCAGAAGACCATGTTCCGCTCGCGTAACTGAGGTGCCGGAGGCCGATCCACACTGAGTCGCTTGCGCTGTTGGAATACGCAACCCAATAGCCACCGGAGCCATCCTCAGTTGCTGCCAGATCCCCGTGGGCCCGACCGAACCAAAGCCGGTAGGGTCAGACCATGTTCGGCCAAGATCGGACGATGTGCGATAAACGAGGCGGGTTGGCTCGCGATAGAAAAAGATGTCCTTTGCCTCGCTAGTTTGAAAAACCACGCGTGCGCTCGGTTCCCCGGTCGCCCCGTTAGCTGCTCCAGCAATCACTGTTGGATCGATGGTTATCGGAACCTCAGCTCCCGCAAGATCGTTTTGGTCGAGCTGAATCGAAACCACTTGAGCCCTTTCATCGTACGAAAGGGAGGCTCCGATATCTTTGCCGTCCGCAGCTTTGGCGGTCGGCCTATCCAGGCGGAATTCAGCTGGAACTTTCTTCGATCCCAGAATCAACTCACCCGATACGAGCGTCGCCGTAAGGCCACTCGTCTTGAGGGAAAACTGAAATGTCGGGATTCGATCCTTGAGTGCGATCGTCTCCTTAACTCCCTGCGGACCTGCCTGGTATAGGAGCTTCACATTAGGTGAGGGCTCGAAGACGTAAGAACCATCTCGCCGTTCCACGTTTACCTTCTTGTAACCGATCAGTCTCATATCCAAGTAATCACCGGTCGGCGCGAAGCTGTACTTGAATCCGGAACCAAGCTTGACCCCATTACTAAAGTCCGATCGATACCGGGCCGAGGCCGAAGCCAACCTAGCGAGCTCGGACCTATTGGAACCCGCAGGTCGCCTTAGTAGTGGGGGTGAAGTCGGATCGTTGGCTGCCGGACTAAAGTGAGTTGGATCGGAGACTTCTTGTGGCCCCGACGGTAAGGCCGAAGCACGGGCTTGCCCTACGATTCCGACGAAAAGCATGACGATGACGCCGACAGCAGTCCGCGCGTTCGGCCTCATCCCTTGCGGATTTCTGGCTGTCACCCCGTCTCCCCCTCAAGCGTGCCTCAGTCACGATGTGCTGCCTGTGACCTCTTCATTCGACATTGTTCCGCGATTTCCTGCTAGCCCCGCGAACGGATCTTCCATCTCGGCTTCTTCGGGGCGGGTCGCCCATGGCGGAAATGGGAAAGTGAAAACCAACGGGGCTGGGATCCCCGGTTGGAAGAGCACCATCGTGCCCGGTTTGAAAAGGCGCGCCCTTGCCCTGGTTGAAGGAAGCATCCAGCCGTATTCCGCCCGCTCGGCTTCGGCTGCATCGAGCCTGCCCGCAACCCTTATCGATGCGTTCTCCGCGACCTCAGGGGCAACGCGCGAGGCTGTTTGCTGGGCCCCTATCAAGATGATCCCAAGGCTGCGTCCCCGTTGGGCTATGTCGATCAGCGTTTCTTTTATCGGCGATTGACCCTCGCGTGGTGCGTATTTGTTCAATTCGTCGAGCAGCACGATCTGCAGGGGAAGTCTTTGACCCGTTGACTCTTTCTCGGCGAATACCTCGTCGAGGATGGCTCCCACAACGAACCTCTGCGCGAAGTCATGGAGTTTGTGAAGATCGACAACCGTGACAGCCTCGATAGCACGATCGACCGTGGTTGCATCGGTTCGGATCAACCGCCCGACTCTGGCCTCGGCGGCATGCAGTCTTCGCATGAAAGCTGAAGCCGTGCCCCCTTGTACTCGCCCGGTCCACGCGAAGTCCGGTTCGCCATCGGCGGGATCCAGATGCGTTTCGATCACATCGACAAGGTCCGACAAAGAGCGAACGATCGATCCTTCGATGTTCACAGCACCTGGGTCTGCAGGTACTTCCTCGGCGTTTCGCATCAGCTGCGAACGCACGCGCTCTTCGACGAAGGTCAACTGATTGCGATAGTCACCCGTCTCCGCGAACAAAAACCTAAGCAGCCCCTGCTTGACGAATCTAAGTGGGGTCCACCCAAATGCCTGAACACCCTCGACGCGTGAATCGGTGTCGGCGATGGGAACATCTGCGACGCGCGACGGCGCCCAGAACGAAACCGAAGGGAAAGGCTCGGCTGGGATGCCAAGCGCTGCCCGCTTCTCTGCGTCATGAGCCGAAAGGTCTTTGTTCGGTTTGTCTAGCCAAAGTAGGTCTTCTTGTTTGACGTTGAAAACGAGCACCCGCATGTTCGACGCAGCGGTCCCCGCAACCTCGGCGTGGGCCGTCAGCGATCGAAGGAAAGAAAGGGCGAAACTAGTCTTGGTCGCAACACCTGAAACACCTGAGATCGAAACGTGCCCGCCTTTTCGGCCATCGAAAAAATCGAGATCGACCCATATGGGAAGCCCATCTCTGGCGAAGCCAACAGGAAGTCTTCTTCCCATCTCGTCTGCATAAAGAGCCTTGTCACGAGATCCAGCGGAAACGCGAAATACCGGTTCACCCGGATCAGGCGCAACCCAGATCTCGGGATCAACCCGCATCGTTTGGATGGTCGCGCTGCGCGCAAGGCCCGCGGGCATCGAGCCCTCTTCTGCGATCAGCACTGTGTCGGATTCGAACCTGGCCCCCTCGAAGCGCGCGGCAACTTCGGTAACGAGGCCGTAGATGTCTACCTCGCCTGCTTTGGGAACCTGGGTCTTGACGACCACTAGGTCATCGAGCTGAAGATAGTTTTCAGCGTCGAGGACCACCCGGAACTCCGTTGTTGTTGCCGGATCGATACCAAGGACCCTGCCAACCTGTTCTTGAGGGTCGATCTGTTCATCATCCAGCAATGCAAGCCTCCTAAGCGTTCGATGGTTGGCGCGCGGTTTGGTTCGCATGCGGACGCAGCAACGCCGAGCGGATCTTCCGATAAACCAGTTCCCGGTCCCCGAGCAAGTGCCAGAGCCTGCGTTCCAATGTTGCGATGGGCACCAAGTTCTGAGGGGCTCGGGTATCCCAGAACGCCTTGGACGCGAACCTCGGCAGATGAAACGTTGCAATGTCTGCGAGTTCGACGGCTCTGTTGAGCGGCAAGGTGGCACTAACCTCGCAGCGAGCGATCGCCGCCCACGGGTGTTGGTTCTGGCTTTCGGCGAGCCGCGTGTACCAGGAATAACGGGGCCTTATCACACCGAATTGGAAGATCGGCGTGCGCTCACCGGCAGCAAGGGCCCGCACCACAGGTTCGAGGTCGGGGGTCAGATAAGCGCGCTGATGACTCTTGATGAAACCGATCACACCAAGCGGCTCCAAGATCCCCAAAGCCCCATCGGCGACAACGAGCCATCCCTCTCGGGCCAGCTTCAGCGCGAGTTGGGCTTCCACCGCGCCACGGGCGGTCTCGAGTCCATGGCGCAGATCTTCGGGCTTCGCACCTGGCACCGAAAGGGCTTCATAGATCAATGACGCATCGATGTAAGGCGCTGGGCCTTCTGCGCCTGACCCGAAGATCAGTCTGCGATGGATCTCGTAGGGCCCGAATCGGGCGCGCGACCCCTCGACGAAGACCGCTCCGATACCGACCGACCCACAAAGTCCCGGGACGGTCAGCGGCCCCGTGTCTAAGAACGCCCGCGCATCGACACGGCTCACCCCGTCGATGAACGCTAAGCGGGGCCGCTCAGATGCTCCGACCGGTATGGGGGCCCAATCCTCGGTTTCCACGAACGGGGCAACCTCTTCATCCGAAGATGCGATCGCGTTGGTGACCTCGTAGGAAGCGCCATATTCCGGGCTCCAGGCCTCAACCCATACCCGCGACTGGGCCTTGGGATCGGGGCCCGGTTGGTTCCTCATATCATCGCCATCGCTCATCGAGTAGATGCTAGAGGCATGGTGTGACAAAACGTGTGAGTTCGCGGCCAAACTGGGAAAGAATCTTGGCGCGATAGATATTTTTCGCTCAAAGGGCCTGTCGTCGCCGATCTTGTCGGCACCGGCCGCTAATGTTGAACGAGTCAAGCGATGGCCCGGTGAGCTGCTTGGCGCATAACCCCTGGGCCGAAAGGAGTTGACAATGCCAAAGTCCATCTGGAAGGGAGCTATCACTTTCGGGTTGATCACCATCCCTGTGGGGCTGTATTCAGCTCTCGATGAGAAGGACATCAGATTCAACCAGCTTCACGATGATGACATGGGCCGTATCCGCTACAAACGGCAGTGCGAGGAATGCGGTCAAGAGGTTGGATACGACCACATAGTCAAGGGGTACGAATTCGAAAAGGGCAACTACGTAACTTTCACTGACGAAGAACTCGACCGGCTGCCTGCTGACTCCGTGCGAGCGATCGACATCGTTTCGTTCGTGCCTTTGGAACAGATCGACCCGATCTATTTCCAGAAGTCCTATTACGTCGCCCCAGAGCCCTCGGGCATAAAGGCATACAAACTCCTCGAGCAGGCGATGGCCGCGTCCGGCAAGGTAGGGATCGCGAAGATAACTTTGCGCGAAAAGGAACATCTCGCAACGCTCAGAGTACGTGACGATGTGTTCGTCCTCGAAACGATGCATTGGCCCGATGAGATACGAGAGCCCGAATTCGAGGAACTACAGAAGAAGGCAGAGATCCGAGAGCAAGAGGTCAAGATGGCAGAGAGCCTCATCGATAACTTGTCCGACGACTTCCACCCCGAGCAGTTCGTCGATTCATACCGCAGCCGGTTGGAAGAAGCGGTTGAGGCCAAGATCGCTGGACAACAGATCGCAGTCGCCCCGCAGAAAGAACCAGCCCAGGTCATGGACCTGATGGAGGCCCTCAGGGCAAGTGTCGAAGCGACCAAGAGCAAATCGAACAAGGAAGACCCAACTGATGAGGCAGAGGGGGCCGAGGGGGCCGGGGGGGACGAGCCTGTAAAACAGAAAGCGAAAGCCAAAGCCAAATAGTCCTTACACGAACTGGGCGCCGAGCAGGCACAGCTGAGGTTCCTTGTCCTCGCGAAGGCCTTTGAATGACGGAGCGCGCATCTTCTGGTAGTCGGTGAACTCCCGGTACTCGACTTCGCACACCAAAGTTGGCTCAACCCAAGACACGCCCTTGGGTGGAATCTGATCAACGAATGGAGAAGTGTCCCTGGTAACCGAAAGGAGTCTTTCGGTGAGGGAAGCCAGCGTTCGGTCATCGAAACCGGTCCCCACCGATCCGACATAGCGAAGTCCCGTCTCGTCGTAGACTCCAACCAAGAGCGCCCCGAGGGTCCCCGACCTTCGGCCCCCTCCCCTGGTGAATCCGCCGATCACGCAGTCGGCCGAGTGGGTCGCCTTGATCTTGGACCAGTCCTTGCTTCGCCGACCTGGCACGTAATAACTGTCCGACCTTTTGGCGACGATGCCCTCGAGGCCCTTGGCCTTCGCCGCCGAGAAGAGAGCCACCCCCTGGCCGGGGATCGCCTGCGACATCGACACCCTTTCTCCGAAGTCGAATGACTTCGCAAGCCGATCGCGCCGCGCCTCCAGTGGCATTCCACCGATCCACTCGTCACCTATGAACACGATGTCGAACACGATGAAATCGAGCGTGATCTCTTGAACGCCACGCATCACATCCCTGGGTTTGCTCAATCCGATACGGTGCTGCAACCGCCCGAACGATGGCCTTGCGTCCTCGGCCAGCGCAACGATCTCGCCATCCAGGATGACCTTTGCATCCTTGCACCTGGTGTGCATGTTGGCGAACTCGACGTACTGGTGGGTGACCTCCCGACGAGATCTGGCGAAGAGCCGGGTGGAATCGAGGTCGCAGTAGGCCAACGTGCGAACCCCATCCCACTTGATCTCGAACAGGTGCTCGGGCGAGTCGAAGGGCTTTGCTACCAAGGTGGCAAGCATGGGGGTGAATAGCTCGGGAAACATCTGCGTCATCGACTCCCTTTCCTGCGGAGCATCGTCTTGGTGAATCGCAACCGTGGTGGAACATGCGCCGATCGGTACTGCTGCGACCCTATAGTTTCGATGGTTATGTTGCTTGCACATCGCAGCGGTTGGGAA
>JBHELT010000101.1:0-10916 GCA_046262935.1 Actinomycetota bacterium
TTGCTTTGTACTCTTGGGTTGCTTTCCAACTCGAGGCTTCATGATCCTCGCTTCGAGACTGTTTCGGTTTCTGCAGCAGCAAACCGATGAGGATGACCAGGAAAACGGCAACATTGAAAAGACCAGCCTGGCCTTTGAAACTGAATTTGGTGGCCTGTCGCAGGATCTCGATACCGATCGCAGCGGATATCGCAACGGGGATGCTGCGCATCTTGGCAACGATCGCCGCTGCCAAAGCACCAACCAGGAACTCGGGGCTTTGCAATCCGGTTGATTGGAAGGTGGTAACACTTCCGAACATCACAACCGCAAGACCAGACATGGCCCCGGCGATGGCCCAGACGGTTGTAGAAAGGATCTTGACCGGAACACCTAGGAGCGAGGCTCGTTCGGCATTTTCAGCGGCTGCCCTTGTGGCAACGCCGAACCGGCTGTACCGAAGGAAAATCCCGAGTCCGATCAAAGCCGCGATCGACGTAAGGATGGCAAATAGGTGTTGGAATCTGAATGGCACTAGCAGTTTGCCGACATGGAAAACGAAATGCCGGAATGGGAACGGAACGGGTGCCGTGCCCCGTTGTTGCTCCAGACTTCGATTCGCCACGTCCCCGAAGAGGGGAAGTCCGATCACGAACCCAGACGCCGAATTCAACGCTGAAACCAACGCTATGGTCAGAACCATCAGCACCAACCTGGGAGCTTCGAAGAAACGCCTAACGAATCCAAGCTCCACGATCACCCCTAGAAGCGCCGCGACCAAGATGCCAACCACAACGGCGAGCAAGTAAGGGGCGTGCGTGGTGTCGGCAACTATGAATTGATAGGTGAAAGAACCCGCGATCCCGCCCAGTGCGGCCTGAGCGAAATTGATGAACCGGCTCGTCCTATATATAAGGACGATCCCGCATGCCACCAAGGCGTTCAGCAGTCCGAAGATCAGTCCCTGCAAGATGATCGCGCTCGGTGTTCCCTTGAGGCCCGCCGATCCCGGGAGCAGTTGGATGACAACCAGAAGCACGATGTAAGACAGCACCGCCAGGGCTGCCGTTCTAGCAGGAGACCCCTTCTTGAGGATGCCCGACAACATCAGCCCGCGGGGACTGCGCCGATATTGGCGTCGTAGAAGATAACTGTCTTGCTGTCTTGCGGCGAAGGGCATACGACGCCGTCGCTCTGAGCTGTCGCCGTGTCGGTGGGGGTGCACTCGGCTTGCCCATGCTCAGCGACCAAAACGCCGCCGTATTGGGTTGCGATGCCGAAGTTGAGATCGCGAACCGATGTGTTTGGCCCATTCACGATCGTGAGGGAAGCATTGACGAAGCGAGAGTCGATGAATTCTCCGCACGCGTCATAACCAACGGTGCCAGTTACCCATCCGCGCAGGGTCCATGTTTCATCGCTCGAGTGAGAAGAATCCACATAAGCCGTTTCACCGCCGAACCCGCGGTTATTGTCGGCGGGCAAGGGCATGAACAGAACGTGGGGTTGCGGGCTGAATTCGATGGGGGTCTTACCGGCGGTGGTTCGAACCTGATCAACGAGGAACAATCCGTTGAGTCCCGAGTCTTGAGTGGAGTTGGGATCTAAGGGATTGGAGCTAACGATCCTGCTCGTGATCAGTTCCCACGTCGTCTTGATGGTAGTGGTGGGATCTGTGAGGGCCGTTTCTTCCGTCACATAAGTCCAATCGATCGGGTTCTTCTTGCCGTCGCGGGTCGTGACGTGCACATCTTTGATCGACCTCTGGGAGAACTGCGGCAAAGACAGGAACGGTCCCGTTGACCCAGTCCTGGCGGTTCCACTTACCTTCCAAAGGTAATCGCCCACCGGGGGAAGGCCATGGTCAACTCCTTTGGCATCTTGAAAAGCGCTGACAAAGTTGTTGGCACCCTTGCGAACCACCTTGGTATCGGCATCGGGACAGATGCTGTTTTCATCCTGTTGAACCGGGCGATTATGCAGCAGTGGTTTGAAGATGCTTCCACCAAGGTTCAGGATCGGCACCTCGATCGGGCCCCCGTTCGGGGGCCCAACCTCTGGCTCGGGGTTCGGGATCCCAAAGGTGAGATTGGCCGTTATCGGTTTCACGCCAACCGGCGGCGCGGCGCCTTTCGCGCATCCCGGAAGCAAGGCGATAAGAACCCACATCGTGAGGCGCACGAATGATCTATGCCGCTTGTGCATCATCTTTGCGCTCCTTTCTCGTGATGGGGACAAGAGTGGGTGCGTATGAATACCTGATCGAAAGACGAGATACCGCCGCTACCGCTTTCAGAGTAAACGAATGCCCTTGACTCAACCTCTTGCGAAGGGACTTCGACAGCTCCTCGGCTGCGGCGGCATCGTCATGCGAGGCCTTCTCCTTTAGATCGCCCCAGAGCGTTCGCGTAACCAGCCAGGCGAGCTCGGTATGCTCGTCGTCTTCGACGACTCGGTCCAAGAACATCAATGGCGTGTCGGCGTCCTGCCGGTACCCGAAGTCGGTCATCAAGTCGCGCCAGTCAGCATAAGCAACCGCGATCCGCTCTTTGGGTCCCGCGTGATGCGCCCAGGTTCGGCGTTTGGACCGCAATATCACTTTCCTGATCGCCGGGTAACTGTAATAAAGCATCAGAAGAAGAAGCACGATCGGAAGTAATACCGTCAGGGCGTGTCTGATCTCGGCATAAAGGAAGCTCTTGGCATCGAGGGCAACCGGGATGAACAACTTCGCGGCGACATCATTTATGGCGGCCACGTCGGCGTTGAACTGCTGAGGATCATTGCTGAACGACGTCTTTGCCTGCTTCGGAGTTCCGATAACAGGAACCCATTTGTATGTGGGAAAAAACACCTCCAGATAGTTGGTTCCGTGTTTGGGATGGACCTCTAAGGAGTCGCCTTTCTTGTCGCCGCCGTCAAATCCGTAACCGATGCGCCCAGGTATCCCGGCCCACCTGGCCAGCATCGCTTGGATGGCAACGAACTCATAAGGGGTTGCTTCCTTCTTAACCGAAAGGATTTCTTGCACCCTGCCGGGAGTGATCCCGACCGGGACGCCCTGTCCAGATGCAACGATGTTGTTCAGCACGTATTGACGTAGGAAATCGAGGGTATCCCACGGGCTGGTCTTGGGGGCCTGCGCAAGCAAAGACGCCACTGCGGCTGGAGGTGTTGGCATCTTTAGGTACTCGGAACATTTGACCCCGGGCGTACATTCGCTGTTGACCACAGAAGCGTTCGCGTTTCGAATCTCGGCAACGGTTGGAAGTGAAGCAGCAACGACCGTGTACTTGAGGCCAGGCTTGATATCGCCTTCGGCGAGCCGGATGTTCGCGTTCCTGCCGTCGTAGGCGAGTTTTGGTCCCGAAGCCACGATGCCGACCGGGTTAGGGAGCCCCGGCAATACTGCGCCCCCGAGTCCGTTGACCTCGAAGTCGGCCCTCACTCCGGGTTGCAGTTCCGAATCGACTACACCGCTCGATGGCACCTCGTCGAGCTTGGCTTGCTTGAGAGGAGCTAGCCGCCAGGTGCCGTCTTCGGCGTTATAAACATCGAGACCGCCCATCCGCCATGGCCCGGTGATGGAAGACTTGACACTGAACAGCACCTTGTCTTTGACCTTAGACAGAGGGACCGTTTGAGGCGTCTTTGCCTCGATGGTTGGGTCGTACAAAGGATGTGGGAACAAAACGCTTGGCAGGAAATACAAGGCTGCGCTGATGATGGCGAGCAACGGAAGCGCTCTTGCCGCCCGCCTCAGTTCGAAAGCGAGCGAAGGCTTCTGTTCGTCATCAGTCTGGGCCCCCGACAGCAGGCCCATGCCAACGGCGAAAAGGATCAGGCAGACGATGCCACTTGGGATCTGCGCGTAATCGGGGACGCTGATCGCAGAGATCGCAACGAGTGGCAGGGGCACAAGAAGGCCAAGGGCAGGCCGACGCAATTCGATGGCGATCCACGCAGAGGCGAAACCAACGAGACTCAGCAGCCATCCGAGCAGGGCGTTCCATCCTGGAGTGAACTGCACGGGAGGCCGATGGATGTCGGCCGAAATGATGGCCTGCTTCACAAGCACTCCCAAGCCGAAGACATTGCCTGGGCCGGTCGGCAGAACCATGACAAGACCAACGGCAAAGAGGCCGCCGAAGATTGTTAGGTACATAACAATTGGCCGCCGGGCCCGACTCGCGCGGGCGGCGATCAAGATTCCCAATACTCCAGAGACGATGGCGTAGACGCGCGGAGCTATGCCCATGAAAACACCACCGCTCATGACTGCTGCGGAAAGCACCGACATGCCGACAACCAGGCAATATCGACGGACCGGGACCTCGGGTAGAACCTCAGAATCCTCGATCGAGCGTGCGCCGACATCCAAACCTTGAAGGCCCTGCTCGGCGAGTTCCTCCGTCGCTTTGGCTTCTAGTTCTTCGGTCGAGGCAGCCATCAGAGCCTGTTCCCCGCGCCCATACCGTTGTAGAGCGCTGTACTTAAGTCTTGCCCTGGATGGACTCCTGCGACCTGACATCCCAGAGCCGCTGCGACCCCAAGGGTCGAGGCGTTCTCTTCGTCCCACAAGAGGGCTACCACCAATATCGAAACACCTTTGTTCAATAAGATCCGCAGCTGTGCGGCTTCGGTGTTTCCAAGTTTCGGGGTGATCAAGATGTTGTGCGCATCGCGCCTTGGGTCGGAGATCCTGCGAGTGATACAGGTCGTCAACGGGTCGCGATGCATATCAACGCGGGTCAGCGAATCGAGAAGCTGCAATTGGGCCGGGGCCCCACGCAGCGCACGGGTAAGCGCTCCACCGTTGGTGTCGACGCGTACCTCATAACCTTCGCGCAGATGTCTCACACCTAACGACGCCGCTGCCCGAACCCCCATCTCGAATGATTCCGAAACCTCGCCGTCTTTGCTATGCGAACCGCGATCGGTGTCGAGGATGATGGTTACGTGGTCGGTGATGCCTTGTTCGGCTTCGCGAACCATAATCTTACCGGTACGCGCGGACGCGCGCCAAACAATTCGGCGTAGATCGTCGCCGGGGGAGTATTCGCGCATCCCGTAGAACTCGAGCCCCGACGGCCATGGTTTCGAAACCGGAGGCCTGATCGGTGGGTCCTCGAATTGACGAGTTAGAGGACGGTCCGAAACGAACTCGATGCGGGGGTGCACTAACAGTTCGAACTGCTCTGCCACAAGGGTCTCGCGTTCGGTAAGACCAAGCGGGTCGCTCGTTACCGCAACAAGGGGCCCGATCTCATAAACGCCACGACGTTGACAGCGAAGGCTGTATTGATGAGTAACCTCGCGACCCGCCGACAATTTCGGCACAGCGACCTTGACTGTGGTTCCCAGCCGCTCGGGAACCCGTTCTTCAAGGATGAACTGAGGCACACGCTTTTGTGCCGTTAGCTTTACGTCGACTATCAAACGATCGCCTTCATGCGCCCTTGGGAATAGACCCGAGCGATCTCCACTCAGTTTCAGTTTCTTGGGGGCCAGGAAATAACTCGCCGCGATCAGAAGGAAGATCCCGTAGGCGAACACATAGAGCGCCTTGCCAGCGATCACGAATGCGATGAGCCATGGGATGACCGCCGCTACGCAAGCAACGATCCCGGTGCGGGTCAGGTGGATCTTGCGCTGGAACTGAACGGCCTTGGCTTTGACGGATCGAGCGGTCAAAGCATCGGTTAGTTGGTCACGCCTGGTTAGGGCCTTGCCCTTTATCTCTGTTGCGGCGGCCGCCCGTGCCTTGCGCGATGAACGGGACCGGCCTATGACTCCGCCTTTTTTCTTTTCGCTAGGACTAACGTCGGTTTTGGCCATCTGCTTTCCGGATCGGCTTTCGTATTCGGCCTACGCGGACGGCAGGTCCTTCCCCTTCGACGACCCTCCGCCCGTTGTCGGTGGCTTAACCTTGGTCATCATCCGTTCGATCACCGCATCGACGGTCTCCCCTCGAAGGATGGCATCCGGATTCAGTATGACTCGGTGAGCCATGATCGGCTTGAGCACCGCTCGGACATCGTCTGGATAGACGTCTTCGCGGCCATCGCTCGCGGCAAGAACGCGTGACGCCCTGAGCAAAGCGATGGAAGCACGAGGGCTTCCGCCGAGGGACAGCGCCGGGTCTTCGCGGGACGCGTGAACAAGGTCGACGATGTAGTACGCGACCTCAGGTGCGATGTTCACTGTTGCCCCGAAAGCGATCATCTGCTGGACGATATTGGTGTCGATCACGCCACTAAGATCTTCGACCGACAACTGGACTGCATTGTCGAACATGACTTCGACCTCGGACTCACGGGTCATATAACCCATCGAAAGCTTGAAAAGGAAGCGGTCGAGCTGGGCTTCGGGCAGCGGGAAAGTTCCCGCCTGCTCGATCGGGTTCTGAGTCGCAAGAACCAAGAAGGGGCGGGGCAGATCGTAGGTGACCCCATCGGCGCTGACCCTGCGCTCTGCCATGGCCTCTAGAAGTGCAGACTGAGTTTTAGGAGTTGCCCGGTTGATCTCATCTACGAGGAGAACGTTTGCGAAAACGGGGCCAGCGCGAAACTCGAACTCCCCCTTCTTTGAGTCATAGATCGAAGACCCTGTTATGTCACCGGGGAGCATGTCGGGGGTGCACTGTACGCGCTGGTTGCTCGCTCTCATCGATTGTGCGATGGCTCGGGCAAGCATCGACTTGCCGGTGCCGGGCACATCTTCGAAAAGGATATGGCCTTCACAGATGATCGCTACCATCGAAAGCCGGATAACGTCGGTCTTGCCCCTGATAACCGTTTCGATGTTGTCGACGATTGCGTCGAAGCTCTTCTTGAACTTCTTGACACTCATGTCCCCCACGTCGTACTGGAAACTCGTCTTCTTCGCGCTCATCGGGCCTCCTAATAACCTGATCGTCAAAATGGCGTGTGAACGGCAATAGGCAAGGCCCTTCGTTGCCGAAGATCCATGCCCTGCCCCTCTGGGTCAAAGCGCAAAGGATATCCGAAATCCCCTCAGGTCCGGCGGGATACCTGTTGGCCCCCAACTGGAGACTGTGCGAAACCACTTTGCGATACCGTGGAATAATAAATACGTACTGCATCCGCAACCCCGAGTTGGACCCATCGGAGATAGGTGACTGTGGCAACCGAAGTCATTGACAGTGGGGCGCTGTCACGGATCAAGAAGAGCTCGGGTAAGTCTAGGCAGTTAGCTCCCCTGGGTGTATCACTTCTATTGGTGGCTTACCTCGCATTGGTAGTTATGCCATCGTCATTGAACCTTCCCCAGTCGAACCCCCAAACCGTCCTCGAATACGCCCCTGTTCCTCCATCGGACAACAACAATCCCCCCCCGAGTTCTAACGGCCTATCGACCCTTGGCCTAGGAACCTCAGCAGGCTTGGGCGCTGGGGACGCGAGCGGCAACGGCGCCGGCGGCACAGGCACCAAGGGCAAGTCCGTCACACACCAAAACATCAGTTTGAAATGCGTAGCCAATCATCAGACCGAAGACCCCAACTCCCCCCCGTGTCAGCCATATTTCCAAGGTGACAATGGTGGCGCAACCTATCAGGGCGTTACCAAGAACGACATCAACGTGTTGATCTATCAGGAAACTGTTATCACGCAGGATTCCAACAGAGTTGAGGCGTCGCCCAACAACGGGACTTATTGCAATGTCGAACTCATGGATTGCGACGGAGACGGCAAGCAAGACCCCGATCCTCATGTTTGGATCCGGGTCGCCAACGCTTTCGATCGCTATTTCAACTCGCGCTATCAAACCTATGGCCGTCATGTGAATGTTTGGTTCTATTGGTCCAACGGCACGACCGAGGCCGCCCGCAGGTCGAACGCCGTTGACAACTGGAAGCGACTCCACCCCTTCGCAGTTATCGACGAGGCCTGGAATGGCGGTTTCCACGAGGCCTACGCCGATTCGATGGCTCACCTCAACACGATGGTGTTCGCTTCTTACGTTGGCCAGCCGCGGTCTTTCTACCAGAAGTACGCACCTAAGGTTTGGAGCTTCTGGCCAGACATCGAGAACTGGTCGGACGGCTACATCAGTTACGTTTGCAACAAGATCGCGACGCAGGCCAACGCTCAGGATGGAGACTTCGCGGGTAAGCGTCGTAGGTACGCTCTTTATTACTCCAGCGACGAGGGCTATCCGGAGTTGGCTACCTTCGCTGGCAAGGTCAAAGATGGCGTAGCTCACTGCTCTTCGATCAACCCTAAGGCCCACGACATCCACATAGAGTCGCAGGACACGTACACATTCCCGTACTCAGGATGGGCTGTTGACACCAACGGGGACCGCAGTTACGCCGAACAGAACTGTACCCAGTGGAAGTCGGCAACCAATGCCGCAGGCTCGCCCGACCCGTACACAACCATATTGTGGGCAGGAGGCTCCGAAACCGACACGAGCAAAGCGTGCGGCAAGTTGAGTTACCGGCCCGAGTGGATCGTCGCAGGTGACGGACTTATCGACGCAAATGCCTATGCTCAGGTCCAGGACCAGGATTCATGGTCGAGCGCTTGGACGCAGAGCTATCAATTGCGTACTGGCCGTTTGCAGGACGATCCTTCCTTCGCCGCCTATAAGGAAGCCGAACCGGACGGGCAGGATGCACAATGGGCTCAGTCCTATTACCGAGACTGGTTCATGCTCTTCCAAAGCATCCAGGTCGCCGGGCCAAGACTGAACCCACAGTCGGTCGACAAGGGCCTTCACGCCATCCAAAGAAGACAATCGACCAGTCCTTACGTCGCAGCGGGATACTTCCTGCCAGGCGATTACACCTACGTCAAGGACGGCAATGAGATGTGGTACGACAAAACTGGCCTCGATCCCAATGGCAACCAAGGCTGCTACCGGCTTGTGAATGGTGGAAATCGCTTCGATTACCAGAGTTGGGGGAGCTACGCCGAGGATCCGAAATCGGGAGCCAAAAGCGGGGCGCTTTCCAGAGGCATGGGTTCGAGCCTCCTAAGAGACGTCGGGAACGACCCATGCACGGGCTATACGAACTCACAGGGAATCAGGCCCGGAACACCAGCGCCGCCAGGGGGCTAGGTAGGCTGACGCCTGCCCATTAGGGTTTATGCAACGGGTCAAATGGGGTACAACTAGCCAGGTGCGGTGGCCGAAAGCCAGGTTCGGCCGTACTATTTAAGAGAGCCGTAACATCTGGAGTTACCTAGGGTTAGTCACATATGAGGAATAACTAGTGAGAAACGAGGGGACCATGTTCCGCAGATCGGTTGCACTGGTGACCGTGGGCGCGATGGCTATCGCGCTTTTTGGCTTCTTGGGAACAGCACAGGCGGTCTCGAGCACCATCACTGTTAGTGCCGCAACTCCTCACTTCTCTTATGTTCAGACCGTTCCCTTCGTCGGAAAACAGCCAGCCAAGGTGGTTGCCCCGGCCGTTCACACACAGCCCGTTTATGTCCGTGACCAGAAAGTGAACGGACAAGGAACCAGCGAAGTCCAAGAAGACGTCGGCACCACCCGTGGAGGCACGGTTTGCAATGTGGCGGGACCTTCGAGCGTCCAAGGCAACAAGCTTCCACCACCCAACCCAGTTCGCGTTACCACCTGGTGCGACTCATTCTCTTTCGTGGTCACTAACACGGCCACAGCAGACAACCTGCCTTGGGCTGTCGATATCAACCTAACTTGGCCGGGTACGCTCGCTAAGGACGAGAAAACCGGAGCGACTTATAACGCCGACAACTGGTTGAACCTTTATTTCTATGACGATGTCACTCACTACTACGAGTACGAGGACAACAGCGGCGAATCGTATGAATACGGAAACGTTCTGCTGCTTTCTAACCAGACCAACACCTATCCGAAGAACATAGAGATCGGGCAGATCCCCGAGACCAACAAACCCGTTAAGTGCGTCGATGGTGCGGCCAACGGTGGATGCTGGTACAAGGCTTGGCAGCACAAGGGCGACAAGCAGCCGTTCGGAGGATCCAACTACGGTGGGGCTGAAGGTGGACCAAGCGGTACCCCCGAGAATTGTCCGACCGCGATCATGGATGGCGTTTCGGGCCTCACCTTCGGAACGACCTCGATCCCATTCCCCGGTGGGCTCAATACCTACAACTCCGATGTTCAGCAAAACCTTTGCCCAAAGATCACAAAGACGTATGAGACTCACAAGTACACCCTGGTCGTGGCGAATATCAACGACATCTTCACCAACAAGGGATATTCCTTGAACGTAGACTTCAACACACTCGACCCGGGATCTTGGGCGACCGATTTCTTCAAGTCAGGTAATTACTACTTCCCCAACGGTGCTGGCAACCTGCTACCCAGTTTCAATGACTACAATTCGCCATCGGGCAGCGCCTCCGACTCGGGTAGTGGATCTTTGGCCCCCGTAAAGGTGCCGGGGGCAGATGGACCTCTCATGACCCAGCACCTGTTAGCGGTCAAAGGTGAGTCGGCCCAAGTGAAGGGTCCGCGAAACGACCTCGATTACGTATTGCCCGCATTCCTTTTCTTGATCCTGTCCTTCTTCATCCTTACTGTATTGCTCTTCTGGAGACGAAGACGCAAGGCGACCGCAGCAGCAACCTAGTGTCGCAAGCAGACCTCGCGGCGCAACATTGCGCCCCATGCGTGCCCGGGACATTGCCGCTCGATGAGGCAACCGTCAAGCAGTTGCATGCCCTAATCAACGCTGCATGGGAGCTGCAAGACGATCGCATCGAACGACGCTTCAAGTTCGAAGATTTCTCTCGGGCATTCGCCTTCGCAACGCAGGTGGCACTGCTGGCCGAATCCGAAGGTCACCACCCCGACTTGAAGATCGGGTGGGGATATACGAGCGTTTCGCTCAAAACCCATGCAGCCAAAGGCCTGACGGACAACGATTTCATAATGGCAGCACGCATCGACCGGAT
>JBHELT010000102.1:0-4128 GCA_046262935.1 Actinomycetota bacterium
GCACGGGATCCGAGTTACCGGTGGGACGTTTCCTGCAACGATATGGAAAGAGTTCATGCAGGTTGCGTTGAAAGGCATCAAGGCCTCGAGCTTCACTGCCCCCACGATCGGGGGCCAGGTGCTTTCGCCGTCGCCGGTGCCTTGCGGTTCCCCAACGCCCGGTTCCACCGCCACGGCTTCGGCAACCCCGTGCCCCTCGCCAACACCCAGTCCGTCGCCCTCGCCATCGCCGTCGGTTGGGGTGAGCACCCCACCAAAACATCCGCCGCCGCCGTCTAGCCCGAGCCCGAGCCCAAGCCCGAGCCCAAGCCCGGGCCCGAGTCCAAGTCCGACGAAGTGAGGTGAAAAAGGGGCACGCGCCCCTGTGGCTCGCGATCGGAGCCACACTGGTAGGGCTCATCTTGTCGCTTGCCATCAAAGAGCAATGCGTCGTCTATCCCTGGGCCAACAACCATCAGTACAAGAGTCTTTGCTACAACGATCTTCAGCCTCTTTATGGGGTTCGAGGTATCAGCAAGGGGTTGGTCCCCTACTCCGATGTTCAGATCGAGTACCCGGTGATCACCGGCATGTTCATGGACGGCATGGGCAAACTGCTCCGGGCCTTGGGGCGCATGGGTTTTGTAAGGACGGTCGCCGATACGACCTATTTCAATCTCTCCGCCGTGTTCCTTGCGCCTTTCGCGATCGTGGTTACGCTTCTGCTGCGCAAACGAACCACCACGAAAAGGCTGATGCTCTGGGCCCTGGGGACCCCGCTTGTTCTTTATGCATTTCACAACTGGGACCTGATAGCGGTCGCTTTCGCGACGTGGGGAGCGGTCGCAGCGATGCCTCGTCAAAGCCTGAAGCGCGGCGCAGCGTGGGCTCTTGGCGCCAGTGCGAAGTTGTATCCGATCTTTCTCATGCCATCCGCGTTGCTGAGCAAGATCGCCAAACGCGAATACAAGGGGGCCGCTGCGTTGCTCGGAGGATTCGCCTTCGTATACGCCATCGTCAACGTGCCTTGGGCGATCGCGGCCAGCGGGGTCCCCCCGGTCTACTCGAAACCAGATTGGCCCAAGTTGATCGAGGGCATCGATCAGATGCGCAGACCTACGAGCAACGGCTGGCTCGGCACTTGGTTATTCCACGCCAAGCGTTATCCGGATTTCGGCACTGTTTGGTATTGGATCGCGCATCACGGGCGGGTCTTAGTCCCAACTGGTTGGTGGGACCCTGGGCAAAGCGGCTATCGCGATTTCGTTTCGATAGCTAGCTTCCTGCTGTTCGCGGGGCTCAGCATCTTCATCCTTTGGCGAGGCTGGCTGAGATCGCGGGAATCCGGTTCGTATCCTGTTCTGGCCAGCGGCTTTGGCATCATCTGCGCATTCCTTTTGACCTCGAAGGTTCATTCTCCTCAATACGCGCTCTGGTTGGTCCCCTTCTTCGTCCTGCTCGATGTGGACTTGGACCACATCTTGGGATACATGGCGGCAGATCTCGGCGTGTTCATCTCGGGGTTCTATTACTTCACCGTGATGAACTCCCCCTCGCCAGCTTGGCAGGGCATATTCGAGGTAACGGTTCTAGCGAGGGCCGTCATGCTGGCAGTGCTGATGTTCGATTCACTCAAAGCCTCCCCAATTTCCGTCTTGCCGGCTCCCGAGCCCCCAACTGAGGCCATGGTCGGCCCTGTCGAAGAGATATCGGGGGCTCCGGCTTAGATTTATTCGCGCTCTTCGAGATTTATTCGCGACGTGGCCAGGATTGTCATACCCGGTGCCTATAGTTCTTGGTGGATGGACGGTTGCAACGGTCGCTGGTACGATTCGACGGCTTTTCGTCACCCCGCTCCTGCCCGTTTTGGGCCCGACTTGGGCTCGATGCGGACGGGGGCCTTCCGGACAACCGGAAGCCCATGAGGAGGCAGTTGAATGCGTAACTACGAAGCAATGGTCATCGTCGACCCGCGGCTCGAAGAGCCGGCCATCCAGCAAGCGGTCGAACGATTCACCAAGGTCATCGAGACCAATGGTGAGGTGGCCAAGATCGACACATGGGGCCGGCGCCGGCTCTCATTCGAGATCAACCACCTGAATGAAGGGCACTATGTCGTGGCCAGTTTCAAGGCCGACCCGTCCCTCATCCAAGAACTCGACCGCCTGTTCGAGATAGGTGAGGAATACGTCCGGGCGAAGATCGTCAGGATGCCTTAGAGGGGACGTTGGTCCCGAACAGGAGGTGGTACAGGTGTCGAACAACATCACGGTGGTAGGTAACTTGACCAGGGAACCCGAACTTCGCTATACGCCGTCGGGGGCCGCGGTCGCCAAATTCGGTATAGCGGTCAACCGCTTCTACACCTCGCGAACCGGCGAAAAGGTAGAGCAGACCGACTTTTTCAACGTGAATGCATGGCGCCAGTTGGCTGAGAACATCGCTGAGTCACTCACGGTCGGAACCCGTGTCCTAGTGAGCGGGCGCTTGCAGTCTCGCTCATGGGAGACCGAAGAGGGCCAGAAGCGCACGGTTGTCGAGATCGAGGCCGACGAAGTCGGTCCATCACTCAGGTGGGCAACGGCAAGCGTAACCAAGGCTAGCCGCGGTGGACCCGGCGACTGGCAGGCAGAAGTAGACGCGCAAGCTGAGGAGGTACCCGCTGGGACGTAAAGATTCCAGGTCAAGCTCAGAGTCGAGGGGCAAGACCGACAAGAAGTCCAGCAGGCCGCAGCGCAAGAAGGTCTGTCACTTCTGTAAAGAGAAGATCACCTATATCGACTACAAAGACCTAACGCTCATGCGCAAGTTCGTATCAGACCGCGGCAAGATCCGCGCGCGGCGGGTCACGGGAACCTGCGTCCAGCATCAGCACGAAGTGGCAACGGCCGTTAAGAACGCACGGGAGATGGCTCTTTTGCCATATGTGATGCGATGAAGGTGATCTTGAACTCCGACGTCGAAAAGCTAGGACGCAAAGGGGACCTGGTCGAGGTGGCGGCAGGCTATGCCCGCAACTTCCTGCTGCCTCGCAACCTTGCGATCACTGCTTCGCGCGGCGCCGTCAAAGAGGCCGACTCCATGCGGCGCTCCCGCGACGAGAAGGACAAGAAAGAGCGCGCGGTGTTCGAACAGTTGGCTGAGCGCCTTGGTAGCGTGGCTCTGAAGGTCGAGGCCCGTGCCGGCGTGGGCGGGCATCTTTTCGGGTCAGTAACCAGCGGGGACCTTGCCGAGGAAGTCACACGCCTTCTTGGCGAGGACATCGATCGCAAGAAGATCACGGTCAACCAACCCATCAAGTCACTGGGTACGCATACCTTCTCTATCCATCTGCATCGCGACGTGGTCGTGCAGGGGACCGTAGAAGTCGTACCAGATGCAGCTTCTGTTGCTGCCGCTGCCGAGAGTGCTGCGCGTAGCGAGAGCGCTGCGGCCGAGAGCGCTGCGGACACCGAGGGCGCCGTTGCAGATGTGGTTGCCGACGTCGAGGCCCCGGCCCCCGAAATCGAGTCCCAAGGGGCCGACGTCGCCGATCCAGTTATGGCGGATAGCCAAACTGGGTTAGAAGAAGGCGAACTTCCCTAGGATCCCCACTACCCGTTTAACGCTCTTATCGAGTGATGCCTGGGTGGGCGGCGAGAGTTTTGTCTATTGCTGAACTGAGCTCCGCATATCCTGCCCCTGCGGCACGCATAGCCACAGCCGGTACTCCATCCTCCTCGAGTAATAGCGCCAACGTCAGGTGGTCTACTCCGATCTCTACGTCGGCGCGTTTTTGCGCCTCTCGCAAAGCCAGCTCGAACACAGTCTTGGCTCGCGGAGTGAAAGGGATGTGGCCAATCGGTCGGACGTCCTCGCCTCGCCCAATGATCTCCAAGACTTGCTCGGTCAACGACCAAATTGAAGCGCCCATGCTTGCGAGGGCTTGAGCCCCGATGGCGTCGTCTAAGGAGAGCACGCCCAGTAGTAGGTGTTCAGCTCCGATATAACGGTGCCCAAGATCTCGAGCTCTCTCTTGGGCAAGGACAACAACCTTTCGAGATGCAACTGTGAATTTTGAAAAGAAGCTGCCTTCTGCCAGGCTCCGCTTCGGGGAAGCGGAAGCCAAGGTCGCTACGAAATCCCTGAGTGCCTGCTCCGAGACACGCC
>JBHELT010000103.1:0-7128 GCA_046262935.1 Actinomycetota bacterium
AACCAACGGCGAACTGATGTCGGTGCACAATCCGGCCGACATGCCCGATGTTGGTGCGATCCAGGAGATTAGAGAGCCATTTGCTTCATCGATGATCATCGCTCCGTCTGAATTCATCGGGACCCTGATGGAGTTGGCGCAGGAACGACGCGGCGAGTTGAAAGAGATGCGCTATCTATCCGAGGAACGCGTCGAACTTCGGTACCACATGCCATTGTCCGAGATGATCGTGGACTTCTTCGACCAATTGAAGAGCAGGACGCGCGGATATGGCTCCCTGGATTACGAACCCATCGGGTACTTCGTCGGGGACCTGGTGAAGGTAGAGATCCTGCTGCATGCCAATCCGGTCGATGCATTCAGCGCGATCGTTCATCGTGATCGTGCATATAACTATGGCAAGCGCATGACCGAGAAACTCAAACAGTTGATCCCTCGTCAGCAGTTCGACGTTGCGGTTCAGGCTTCGATCGGCTCTAGGATCATCGCTCGCGAAACTATCAAGGCGCGTCGCAAAGACGTGTTGGCCAAGTGCTACGGCGGCGACATAACGCGCAAGCGCAAATTGTTGGAGAAGCAAAAAGCCGGGAAGGCGCGGATGAAGCAAGTTGGCTCGGTGGAGGTGCCGCAGGAAGCATTCATGGCGGCCCTTCGTTTGGAAGACAAATGACGCACCTTATGCCAACGACCCCAGGTCCCCATCCAGCGTTCGGGGTTTACGTACACATCCCGTTCTGTTTGGTGCGCTGCCACTACTGTGACTTCAATGCATATGCCGGGATGGAACATCTGGCCGAGGATTATGTTGACGCGCTCGTTGCACAGATGCGTCACGAGGCGAACCAACGCGAGGTAGAAACGATCTTCTTCGGCGGCGGTACTCCAACACGAATTCCGCTGAGCTCCATCCAGCGTGTTTTGCTTGCGTTGAAAGACAATTTCAACATCAAGCCGGGAGCCGAGATCACGATCGAAGCCAATCCAGAAACGATCGACGGGCCCATGCTCGATGGCCTGCTTGCGTGCGGGTTCGATCGCATCAGTATCGGGGTTCAATCAACGGACCAAGAGGTCCTGACGGCACTCGGCAGAGCGCACGGACCAACCAAGGGGCTGGACGCCATCAAGGGAGCTATCCGGGCAGGGTTCAAACACGTATCTGGCGACCTCATCTATGGGACGCCAGGCGAATCATCGGATTCGTGGAGACGAAGTCTTGGCGACGTGATCGACGCGGGAGTCGGTCATCTTTCTGCCTATGCGCTGACCGTCGAGCAGGGCACACCACTGCACGGTTTCGTTCAGAAAGGCACATTCCCCGCGCCTGACGAGGATGTTCAGGCAGACCGTTACCTGATCGCACATGAGACGCTTGAAGACGCAGGTTTCGTCAGATACGAAGTGTCCAACTGGGCCAAGGAAGGTGCATGGTGTCGTCATAACCTCGGTTACTGGAGGTCGGATGATTACCTCGGCATCGGGGCCGGAGCTCATGGTCACATCGCAGGACGCAGATACTGGAGTGTCAGATCGCTTCAGGCCTATATCAGCCGATCGCCCGAGACCGAGGATGGCTTCGAATCGTTGACGCCGCCCCAGCGCATCGAGGAGGCGGCGATCATGGGCCTAAGGCTGGCCGCAGGTCTTGACAGGGCCGCCTTCGCATCTCGCTGGGGGAGCGACCCGGCGGACCTTTTTGCAGGTGAGCTGGCTGCTTTTATCGATGACGGCACTGTTGCGGTCACGGACGAGAGACTCTACGTTGCCCCCGGTTCCTTATTCGTCTCCGACCGTGTGGCCGAGGCACTCATCGGTGCCCTTGATAAGGAAGGTCTTAGCACTCGCGTCGGCTGAGTGCTAACCTCGAAGCTCTATGTCTGCCGACGATCCCAAACTCACCCTAGACAAGCGCAAGGCAGCGATCTTGCGGGCTGTTGTGCGCGAGTACGTGCGAGCGGGGACCCCGGTCGGTTCGCGCACATTGGTCGATCGCTACCGGCTTCAGTTCTCCCCGGCGACGATCCGAAACGATATGGGGGTCCTCGAAGAATTGGGTTACATCACGCAACCGCATACTTCAGCCGGCCGGATCCCAACCGACCGTGGATACCGTTGGTTCGTTGACAACTGGCCTGGTGCCCATTGGCCTGGCTTAACCGAAAGACAACAGCGTCAGATCGATGAGATCTCCGAGACCGATTTTGGCGATCTGGAACAAACGCTCGACTCGACTTCTCATGTTCTTTCGAATGTTACCGAAGCGACGGCTGTCGTCGTGGCCCCGCCTGCACCGCGGAACAGGCTTCGCCGCTTCGAGATGTTCGAAAGGTCCGATGGACGCGCGACGGTGCTTCTGATCGCTGACACCGGTGTGGTCGAGCAAGGCGTTGTTTCCCTCGATCCCGAGGTTAAGGCAGGCGATGTCAACCGGATATCAGCTGCCCTTTCGCGTGAGCTAGAAGGAAAATCATTCAACGAGATTAGTCATACGCTGCGCAAAGGAACAACACACAAGAAGATGCGCGCCAAGATCGCCACGGTTGTCGATGCACTGGTAGATAAGCGCAGTGGCGAACGGGTTTTTACTGGCGGCACGTCAAACATATTGTCTCCGGACAAGTTCGCCGATATCGCCGTGGCGCACGATGTGGTTGGCGCACTCGAACAACCGCCGTTGATCTCCAGTCTCTTGGATGCTGCCAAACAATCACAAACGGTATTGGTGTTCATCGGCAATGAGATTCCGATCGATCAGATGCGTGCCTGCGCCGTGGTATTCGCACCTTACGAGACCAAGTCCGATGGTCAGGGGACCATCGGCGTTGTCGGCCCAACGCGCATGGAC
The DNA here is from genome assembly GCA_046262935.1 of Actinomycetota bacterium. Taxonomy (GTDB): domain Bacteria; phylum Actinomycetota; class CADDZG01; order JAHWKV01; family JAHWKV01; genus JBHELT01. Next base: position 2,846 of record JBHELT010000103.1, read on the forward strand.
TACCCCCACATGATCTCGGCCGTCGAGGCAGTCGCCCGTTCTCTCGGCAGATTGCTCGACCCAGACTAACGCGATGGGAGCCAACTACTACGAGGTCCTTGGCGTTTCGCCGGGCGCCTCAGAAGACGAACTCAAAAAGGCATACCGCGAACTAGCGCGCCGTTATCACCCCGACGCCAATCCTGGCGACCCCGAAGCCGAATCGAGGTTCAAGGAGGTCGCTGCAGCGTTCTCGGTGCTGTCGGATCCGGCTCGACGACGTGATTACGACATGTACGGCAGCGATAGGGTCTCGGCCGGGTCATTCGACCCGTTCGATATCTTCGCTTCCTTCTTCGGGGGCGCGGGTGGGTTTGGATTTCGCGGCGGCCGTACCACCGGTCCTCAGCACGGCAGCGATCTTGCGATGGAAGTAGCAGTGACGCTACTCGAGGTTTCCGAAGGCGTGACGAAACAAGTGACCATCGACAAGCTGCAGGGTTGCTCGACGTGCGGTGGCACAGGTGCAGAGCCTGGAACCTCACCAACGACTTGCGAAGAGTGCAGCGGAGCCGGCGCGGTTCGCCGCGTTCAGAAGAGTTTCCTTGGAAACATCATGACCTCATATACCTGTCCCCGATGCCAAGGCGCAGGACAGCAGATAGCCAGCCCATGTCACACCTGCCGCGGGCAGGGCCGGGTTCATGCCGAGGACGAAGTCTCACTCGAGATACCGGCTGGCGTCGAAGATGGGATGCGCCTGGTGGTGAGAGGCGGTGGTGAAGCAGGTCTGCGCGGCGGCCCTTCCGGAGACCTGTACGTTGAGTTGCGGGTAGAAGAACATCCTCGCTTCGAGAGACGAGGCAATGACCTGCTGACTCGCGTCTCGATCGCTTTCACTCAGGCGACGCTGGGAGCAGACGTGAAGGTAGATACCCTTCATGACCCCGAAGATCTACATGTACCTGCCGGAACCCAAAATGGTCATGTATTCCGATCGAAGGGGCACGGCCTTCCCGCGATGCGCGGCTTTGGACGCGGGGACTTGCTGATCGAGGTAGTCGTGGTTGTGCCAGAAAGGCTCTCTGAAGAGGAAGCGGATCTGATCAAAGATCTGGCAGACTTAAGAGGCGAGCAGGTGTCGGAGAACGAAAGCCTCATCGGCAAGATCAAGGGCGTATTTCGGTCTTGACCTCACGGTCGCACGAAGGATTCTTCTACGTCGAGCCCGGTACGACCACACAGGCATCGCGCCAAGTTGTCATCGATAAGGAACAGTCACGGCATCTCGCGTTGGTTCGGCGAGCGCGCGTTGGGGACCGCATCCAGATCTGCGACGGCGAGGGAACCGTAGCCATCGCAAGCTTGGAGTCAGTCGGAAAGATGCAGGTTTCGGCAAAGATCGAATCCAGTGTTTCCATCGCATACCCCCGTCCGGCCATTACGATCCTTCAAGGTCTGGCGAAAGGGGCCAAGGTCGATCTTGTCGTTCAAAAACTCACTGAACTTGGAGTGGATCGGATCGTCATCTTCGAATCTCAACGAAGCATTCCAGCGTGGGATCAAGGCAAAGCCGAGCGCGCTCTTGAGCGTTGGCGTTCGATCTCGTTCGAGGCCGCAAAGCAGTCGCGACGCGCATGGCTGCCTAAGGTAGAAGGGCCACTTACATTCGAAGAAGCTGCCTTGCTCGCGGATAGTCACGCTGCGACCATCGTCGCGCATGGAGCGTCTGCCACTTCAGCGCGCAAGGAACTGTCCAAGATGAATCACGGCTTGTCCGACATCTGCGTTGTGATCGGGCCCGAGGGAGGTTTGTCCTTAGAAGAAGTCTCCGCCTTAGAGAAGGGGTCAGCTGTGATCGCGGGGTTCGGGCCAAACACGATGCGGACCGAAACCGCCGCGATCGTGATCGCGGCACTGGTGATGTACGAGCTCGGACGACTCGACCCCGCGACCTGACCAGCGGTATCGCCCCCGGATCCGGGGGGAGGTTCTGGTCAAATGTCCCAAAACCTGACACTATTTGGCCGTTGTGCCAGGTTTCTGAGCCCCAAAGGGTTCAAAATCCCAGTGATTCGGTTACTATTACCACTGAGGGTGGCTTTGGGGGGGCCAAGTGTCTGCCCGATTATCACCCCACGTGACGACTAGCGAGGCAAGGACGACATGACGTACGCAGAGATGGTTGGGGAGCGGCTTCGCAATATCCGTTTACAGAAGGGGCTCTCGTTGCATGACGTCGAGATCTCTTCGACGAAAGAATTCAAGGCATCGGTCCTTGGGGCCTACGAACGTGGTGAGCGCAGCATCTCCGTGCCTCGACTGCAAAGGCTGGCCCGTTTCTACGGAGTCCCGGTTGACCATCTGCTGCCTCGCGATCCTGAAGACGAGGATGTCGCCACGCCGGCAGCTGCCGTCGTCGAGAAGATAAGGATCGACCTTCAAAGACTCGACCTCGCGAACGACCCAGACAAGAACATATTCCAGCGATACCTCAATCTCGTTCAGATGCAAAGGGGCGACTTCAACGGCAAGGTGCTTACCATCCGCAAAGACGACCTGAGGGCCATCGCAAGCGTTATGGATGTCACGCCCGAAGCGTTGGCCGGCAAGATCGACCGCATGGGGATCAAAGCAGCGATAATCGCCTGATAGTGCCGAAGGTTGCTTTCAAAACTCTAGGTTGTCGTCTCAATCAAGCTGAGACCGATCTGATCGCCGAAGACCTGATACGTCTCGGTTTCGACGTTGTTGGCGAGTCCGACTCACCGGATGTTGTCATCGTTAATACATGCACCGTCACGCAAGAGGCAACGCGCGGATCGAGGAAGACCGCTACGCGTGCCGCTGAGGTGAATCCAGAAGCTCTCGTCGTTGTTGCTGGTTGCTACGCAGTGGCCGAGGCGAACGAAGCCCGAGGACTGGCGGGAGTCGGGCTGGTTGCCACCAATGAAGATAAGGAACATCTGGCAAAGATGATCGCCGACCGTCTTGGTATAGCCCCTGCGACGGCTTCGCGACCGGTGATCCAACTCGGCAAACCCTCGGGATTCCCCGGCGCCGATCGCACAAGGGTCAACCTCAAGGTCCAGACCGGATGCGACGAATGGTGCTCGTTCTGCATCATCCCTACTACCCGCGGCGATCTTCATTCGTATGATCTGAATGAACTTTTAGAAAGAGCAAGACGCAAAGCCGACGAAGGAACGAAGGAACTCGTACTAACCGGTGTTCATCTCGGCAAGTACGGCTGGGATGACGCAAGGCCCGACGACGCTCTTGTCGAATTGCTCGAGTGTCTGCTTCAGATAGATGGACTCAACAGGATCAGGCTCTCTTCGATCTTGTGCAGACATCTGACCGATCGCGTTGTTGGCCTTATCGCTTCCGAAGAGAAGTTGTGCCGGTTCTTGCATGTGCCTTTGCAGGCAGGACACGATCGCATACTCGAGGCCATGAATCGGCCGTACCGCATCGGCGAATACATCGAAACCATCGAGATGCTCAAGGAGCGTATCCCCGGTTTGGGATTATCGACCGATGTCATCGTTGGATTCCCAACCGAGACCGAGGAGGAGTTCGAGGCGACGATGCAGGTCTCGCAGCATGCTCGATTCTTGAAGATGCATGTGTTCAGGTATTCCGCGCGGCCGGGGACCCCAAGCGCAACGATGGCTGGCCAGGTGCCCGAAGAGATCAAGAAGAACCGCTCCAAGCGGTTGATAGCCCTTGGAAACCGGATGCGTGAGGAATACCACGCCTCCCAGGTCGGTTTGGTGCGCGAGGTGCTGGTTGAAAACAGATCCGATTCGGGCGAACTCGCAGGTCATACCGACGACTTCGTGATGGTGCGGTTCGATGGGCCAGCCGATGCGGTGGAACGACTCGTAGCGGTCGAGATCATCTCGGCCGGCGTTGAGTCGGTGAAGGGCAGGTTCCTCGCACATGTTCCTTGGCAGGCTGCTCAGCCTCGCCGGACCCGTTAACCGACTATCCTTTAGGTACAAGTGCAGCAACCTACGCAGGTCAAGATCCTCGTTCCCGGCGACAGAGAAATGGTCGGCCTTTTGGGCTCGCGCGATGAACTCCTCAAGCTCATCGAGCAGGGCTTCGACTCTCAGATCCTGGTTAGAGGAAACGAGATCACTGTCACCGGCGACGTTGCCGAAGCACAGAAGGTCGCGCATCTGTTCGAGGAGTTGATAGAACTACTTGGCCAGGGCCATGTGTTGACCACCGAGGCCGTTGGGCGATCGATCGACATGGTCAAAGGAGGAACGGCTCGGCCCTCTCAGGTGTTGAGC
>JBHELT010000104.1:0-59024 GCA_046262935.1 Actinomycetota bacterium
TGATCTCGAACAGGTGCTCGGGCGAGTCGAAGGGCTTTGCTACCAAGGTGGCAAGCATGGGGGTGAATACCTCGGGAAACATCTGCGTCATCGACTCTCTTTCTTGTGGAGCATTGCCTTGGTGTATCGCTAGCGTGGTGAAGCATGCGCCGATCGGCACTGCTGCGACCCTATAGTTTCGATGGTTATGTTGCTTGCACATCGCAGCGGTTGGGAATGATTCGAAACTAGACACTCTTCGATGGGACGAAAGATTGAGAAGACGACAACGCTTCACGTCGTGCGTCACGGCGATCATGCTTGTGATCGTCGCCTCAGGCTGTGCCGTCGAAAGCGTCAACCTAGATAACAAAGATCCCGAACCGGCACCCTTATCGCTTCGTTCCCACATCTTGGCTGCTGACGGAACCGAACTGGCAACACTGTTCGTGGAAAACCGGCAAGCCATCGCCTACGAGCATGTTCCCAAACAACTGATAGACGCGGTTGTCGCGGCCGAGGACCAGCGATTCTTCAGCCATCACGGTTTCGACGTGCGTGCGGTTCTTCGCGCGATCAGATCGGATGCGGCGGGAAACTCCCTGCAAGGCGGAAGCACGATCACTGAGCAGTACGTCAAGAACACCTATTTCCCGATCAACAGGAAACGAACACTCGCTCAGAAGATCAAAGAGGCTCGCCTCGCATGGAAAGTTGAACACGAGCTTACGAAGAGGCAGATCATGGAGCGCTACCTGAACACCGTTTACCTTGGAGATGGCGCATACGGTGTTCAGGCGGCGGCACAAGAGTTCTTCACCAAGGATGTCGCGCAGCTTACGGTCGCTGAGTCCGCCACCATCGCGGGGGCCATAAGCGGTCCCGAAACATACAACCCGCGCCGTCACGCGGAAGTGTCAGTCAGGCGGCGTGATCACGTGATCGATCGAATGCTCGCGCTACATTCGATCGACAACAAGGTCGCTGAAGCAGCTAAGGCAAACCCGCTAACGGTGTCGCCAAGAACTGCAGCACAAGTTAAAGAGCCTTACTTCGTCGATTGGGTCAAACAAAGGGTCATGGGAGACCCTATATACGGACGCGACGAGGATGAACGGGCGTCTTTATTGTTCCGTGGCGGCATAACGGTTCACACCACGCTGGATCTTCGGCTGCAGCAGATCGCTCGAACGGCGATCGACGACATCCTCGATCGGCCCGGCGATCCAGAGGCTGCTTTGATATCGATAGAGCCTAAGACGGGCCACGTCGTGGCGATGATCGGGGGCCGCGATTACGGCCGATCGCAGGTGAACCTCAGCCTTGGTTCGCTGGCTGGAGGACTTGGACGTCAACCGGGCTCGGCATTCAAACCATTCGTTCTCGCAACGGCCTTCGAAGATGGCTACACACCTTCCTCGCGACTGTCTTCGACCCCTGGCCGCCTGCGGACCGGCCGCAAAACCTTCTATGACGTGAACAACAATGAGGGGACGGGCAACGGCGACATCACCCTAGAAGACGCAACGGTGCATTCGGTGAACGCGGTGTTCGTGCGACTAGGCCTAGCGGTAGGGCTTACACGAGTTACTGCGATGGCCCACCGCATTGGGATCGATCATTCGGTCCTGCATCCTTATCCCTCGCTACCGCTTGGAACCTCGGAGGTATCGCCGCTCGAGATGGCATCGGGTTTCTCAACCTTCGCAAACTATGGACTGAACGTCGCTCCGACTCCTATCTCGTCGATCGACACCGCTGTCGGCGACCAAGTAGCGAACACCAGGAAGTACACGCGCGCGCTCGACCCTGGAGTTGCATACCTGGTAACGAAAGTTCTAGAGCAAGTGGTTGAACGAGGAACGGGCACTAAGGCTCAACTCGACAGACCCGCCGCAGGCAAGACTGGGACCACGAACGATTACTCAGACGCATGGTTCGTCGGTTACACGCCCGAGCTCGTCACCGCGGTTTGGGTCGGTTATCCCAATGGACTCGTCCCGATGCGAAACGTCCACGGCATTCACGTTTTCGGAGGGACATTCCCGGCCATGATCTGGCGCGCATTCATGCAGCGCGCTCTGTCGGGGACGCCTGCCCAAGATTTTCAAATCCCAACGTCAGACCTGATAACGATCGACATCGACCCGAACACCGGTCTGTTGGCGGGACCCTACTGTCTGAGCCGTCAGACGGTCACGATGCTTCGGCAACTCGCTCCAACCATCACTTGCCCGTCCCCGCCTGCGGCCCCATCACCGACGGCTGCCCCAACGGCTACGGTCACCTCGACGGCGCAACCTTCACCCGCGCCCTCGGAGTTATCGCCAACGCCAAGTCCCTCGCCATCCTAACTAGGTCGTTTTGACGATCAGCACGTTGCAGGGCGCATGGTGAGAAACCTGGTTCGGAACGTTTCCTATCAGGAACCGTTTCGCATCGTTCATACCTTTGTTGCCGACCACTATCAGGTCGACCTTTTCCTCCTCAGCGACAGTGCAGATGACATCGGCCGGGTCCCCCGCACGCGCCATCGTGGTGATGGGGACCGAACCCGGAAGTTCACTTGCGACTTTGCGGGCGACATTCTCACTTGCTGGGGTTTCACCGACGCACAGCAAGATCACAGCGGCGCCCGCGTCTTTGGCGAGCGACACGCCCCGCTCTGCCGCCTTAGCTGCGGTCGCGGACCCATCGGTAGCTATCAATATCTTCTTGTACATGACTAGTGCGTCGTCCTCACGATCAATACATCACAAGGCGAATGGTGAGAGATCCGGTTCGGAACACTGCCAAGCAAGAATCTCTTGGCTCCAGTCATGCCCTTGTTTCCCACCACCAGTAGATCGGCTTCTTCATCCTGGGCCACCGATATAAGCACCTCGGCGGGCTCGCCTTCCTCGAAACGCGTCTTGATGGCTAGGCCTTCGAATCCCTCCGCGATCTGCAGACGCGATCGCTCTAAAACTTCTTCGACCAGCGCTGTACCTGAGAATCGCCATGAAAGTTCTTCGGGCGACTCGCTCTGCCAGCGCTCCAACTGCCTAACGTCGGGAGATTCATACGACGAAACGATGATCAGCTCTGCATCGGTGGTGCCCGCAAGTTGAGCTCCCTCTGCGAGTGCGATAGCGGCGGTCGGCGATCCATCGGTTCCTACAACGATCTTTCGATAAGTCATGTCGCGGATTCAATCACACCATCAGCATCCTTTGACTTGCGAGGGCTGGTCGGTGATCACTCCTTCGAATCCATGCTCGAAAAGAAGGGTAGCGGCAGCACGGTCGTCGATGGTCCAGGCCAGCAGGCGCACGGGACTCGAACGCGCACGTTCATGCAACTTGTCGATGCCCTCGACGCTTAGCTCCGCCGCTTGAGGCGCTGCCCAAGCCCATCCGAACTCGGCTGCAGCCGCTACCGCGTGTTCGCCGGTCGGGTCGTAACTCGCAGCCGTTAGTACGCCGAGGTCACCGCGGAATCCGGCCCTTTGTACGCCGGTCAAAAGATCGAGCCAGAAGCTGGTCACGATCACCATTGGGTACCGAGACGTTGCCTGAACCACCGAATGTCCGAAGGCCCGGGGGTCCATAACAGGTCCTTTGAGTTCGAGGTCGACTATGAGGTCCTTCGCCACCTCAAGCACATCGGCCAGGAGGGGCACCCCCTTCGCGACGGCCTGCTCGGTCGTTAGACGCGAGATGAGGCCCCCATCTATCTCGTCATCGTGCGAGATAACCAAGTCGCCCGATGCGGTCAGGCGAGCGTCGATCTCGACCCCGTCTAGGCACCCCAAGGCCTTCTGTTCGGCTGCCCAAACGATGGCTTCGAGGCTGTTATGGGGGCGGGCAGACCCTGCCCCCCGGTGAGCAAGGACGAAGGGGGAGGTGATGCTCATCGGAGAACTTCTTGCTGTTTGAAGCACAAAGTTTCGGGCCAACACATCTCGCCCCGAACAATCCTCGGATTGGGGTATTGCGGTTTCATGATGGCGGGCTTATCCTCTGGAACCTCGCAGGTACGGTCACATCTTTTCGAACGAGGCACTTTGTGAAGGAAATCACTTTCTACCTCGAACCAGGCGCATCGGCCGAGACCGATTGGCGCCACAAGGCCAGTTGCCGTGAGGCTCCGGACCCCGACGTCTTCTTCCCAATCGGCAGCACCGGCCCCGCGCTCGACCAGATCGAAGCGGCCAAGGCGATCTGCTACCCCTGCCCCGTGAAGAAAGCTTGCCTGGATTGGGCGATCACAACCCATCAGGACTCGGGGGTTTGGGGCGGACTCTCGGAAGAAGAAAGACGAGCTGTAGCAAGAGGCCGAAGGGTCCTCGCAAGAACCTGAAGGTTTCCTTGGCAACATCTTCGCGATGACTCCGCGCCAACGCTATCCACCGATCAAGGCCGTAAACCTGCGCGGCGCCGAGTGGGAAAGTCCATCTCGATCCTGGTGCCCTCGCTGCCGGAGTCACCCGAGCCCACCGAGATCGTGCCCCCTATTTCACTTTCGATCAAAGACTTGACGATCTGAAGGCCGAGCCCTGATCCATCGAAGGTGAATCCTTCGGGCAAACCCTTGCCCGAATCGGCCACTACAACATTCAAACGCCCGTCGCTTCGCCGCATAGCAACATGGACGTGGCCGCCTTTGCCCCTAAGTCCATGTTCAACGGCATTCTGCAGAAGTTCAACGAGCACCACTGCCAAAGGGGTCGCCAACTCAGCGGGTAACTTACCGGGATCGCCGATGACATCGATCGAAACTTCGACTTCTGGGTCGGTCAGACTTTCTTTCACCAGTCTCACTAACTGCTCCGCTACATCGAGGAACTCTACGGTCCCCGAGGAATCGCGCGACAACGTTTCGTGAACCACCGCGATCGACGCTATCCGCCGGACCGCTTCTTGCAACTGCTCCTTGGCTTCTGGCGATACCAACCTGCGCGACTGAAGGCGCAGCAGACTTGCGATGGTTTGCAGATTGTTCTTAACGCGGTGATGGATCTCTCGAATGACCGCCTCTTTGTGTTCCAGTTGACGTTCCCTATAACGAAGCTCCGTCACGTCACGGATCAGCACCACCGCACCGGTAACGACGCGACCGGATCCTTCGAGGAATGGGATCGCCCTTTGAAGAACCACGGTGCCCCCAACTTCAACATCAGCCTCGGCTGGTATCCCGATGCTCAGCGCCAATGAAGCGGGAGCCGCGTCTAGACCAACGTCATTCAGGATCTCACCTTCGATGTTGGATACCACGCCGAGACGGCGAAATGCAGAGATCGCATTGGGGCTCGCGTACATGACGGTGCCGGTTCGATCCAATCTCAGCATGCCATCGCCAACACGTGGCGAAAGCTCTGGGTTCAGCGTCTCGGCTGCGAAGGGAAAGGTTCCCTCCGAGACCATCCGTCCAAGAGCCGCGCCACACTCGAGGTAGTTCGATTCGAGGCGTCCTGGTCTGCGGTGCGTTAAAGGGGCGCCCTCTTTGGACATGACCGCAACGACGTGCTCTCCAACGGGCACAGGGAACGCTTCCATCCTCACCGACACCCCGTCGATGAGCACCGGTTCATCCCTGCGCCAACTACGGCCCTCGAGGAAAGCGCGGTCGATCACCGGCAATTCTTCGGGCCTGATGGTCTTGCCGAGCACATCTTCGGGATGAAGTGTCTGAGCGGTATAGGGCCTCATCTGGGCAACGCAGGTGAATCCGGCGCCCCGGCCAAGCGGGCACCAAAGCAGCAGGTCTGCAAATGAAAGATCTGCTAACAATTGCCACGAACCGACCAAACGGTGCAGATGCTCCACTTCTCGGTCGTCGAGGTCGGTCGATTCTCGGATCAGTTCGGCGAGAGTGGGCATGGGATAAAGCGCATCCTCCGGTAATAACGTAAAAGCCGGTCAGTCCAAGAGTAACGGGATGCCGTTCGTGGCGTTAGCAGAGGTAGCATGCGCCGCCTTTTCCTCGCTATTTCCTCGATCCTGATCTGCCTCGGCGCGCTCACATCAGCGGGCTTGGCTTGGGCAACAGATGGGTCGGCCGCGCAAGCCGAGTCCGAGTTCCAAACCAAGATCAACCAAGAGCGCGGCTCCGCGGGCTTGGCCGCCCTCGTATTCGACGCTGGGCTCATCGACGTCGCACGCAAACACTCAAGTGATATGGCCAGCGCCAACAAGATCTACCACGATGAAAACCTGCCCAATGAGGTATCGGGGTGGATAAGACTTGGCGAGAATGTGGGCCGCGGTCAGCTTGTAGACGACATCCACAAAGCTTTCATGTCTTCGCCGACCCATCGCGATCAGATACTCGATAGCCGCTACATCGGCTTCGCGGTAGGAGTGGTTACGACATCTTCAGATATGTTCGTCACTGAATTGTTCATCACTCGTGAGAACAGCGATCCACCAGTGAGACTCGCTTCGCGGCGAGTCTCACATCAACGGCCAACCCGAGCAACGTCGGCGGCCCGAGCAATCGCACCCATTGAATCTCAGCCGGTGCAAGTAGCCGCTGCCGAGTTCCCCGCACCAGACCCACTCATGGGCTCTGCCCTGGATACCGAAAACGTAGTGCTGGCCGAAAGCCCCTCGATCCTGATGACAAGACCGCTCGGTTACCTTTTGCCGGGCCCAGTGAGGGGCCCAGCAGGGGCTGCCTCTGTTTGCTTGTTCTTGCTTATGGTCGGCTACGCCTACAAAGCTTCGATCAGGATCAGTCGATCACGGCTATGACATCGCCCTCCTGAACAACAACACCTTCGACGACACTGACCGATGAAACGGTCCCCGCAATGGGCGACTCCACGGGTATCTCCATCTTCATCGACTCCAGGATGGCCACAACGTCTCCTTCGGCAACCTGATCGCCTTCATGCACCAACACCTTCCAAACATTCGCAACCATCTCGCTCTCGATGTTCGTCAAGCTAAGCCCCCTTGTTCGCGAGACCCAGAAGCGATCGCGCCTCAGCAGGTTCTGCAACGCGGCGGCCCGTCGAGTGAACGATCTCGGCGGCCGCTTGCACGAGGTCACCGTTCGAGGCAGCCATCTCCCCCGACGGAAGGTAGAAATTGTCTTCGAGACCAACCCTGATGTTTCCTCCAAGTGCCGAGGCTGCGGTCACTAACATCCACTGCTCGCGCGATATCCCGATCACCTCCCACGTGGCCGGCTGCGGCACCAACGAAGCCATGTGAGCCAAGGTCCTGGGGTCGGCGGGCGCCCCACCGAGAACGCCTAGGATCAACGAGAACTGAACCGGAGGCTTCAAGATCCCCATGTCGATAAGAGGTACAGCGTTGTGCACGTGCCCCGTATCGAAGCACTCGCATTCGGGCTTAACTCCTGCTTCATTCATGTTCTGAAGGAAGTAGATGATCGTTTCGAATCGGTTCTCGAAAACGAAATCGAACACCATCTCCTTGCGCTTCTCGGAATACTTCGCATAGGTCATCGAACCCATGTTCAAAGCGCCGATCTCTGGTTTCAATTCCATGATGTGCGCGATGCGCTCTTCTTTGGGGATGTGAACGGCTCCGGTGGAATAGTTGATGATGATGTCGGGCACTTCACTCAAGATCGCGTCGGTTATGAGCTTGTACTCCTCGACACGGTAGGAGGCAGTTCCGTCGGGGTAGCGCGCATGGATGTGCACAACGCTGGCTCCGGCTTCGCGCGCCCGACGCGCCTCGGCCGCATAGTCCTCGGGCGCATATGGGATCGCCGGGCACTGTTTGCGGTCCGCTGCAACCCCTGAAAGGGCGGCGGTGATCATGCAGGCCTCCATCAGGCACGCCTTTCGAAGAAGTTCTGAAATTGCATGGCGAACATCATGTCGCCTTTCAATTTCAACTGACCACTCATGAACAGCTGAGTTCCATCGGCTTGCCCAAAGATCAGTCGGACGAACCGGACTATCGGCAGCACGAGAGTGAGTCGAGGAGAATCGGCTGCACCTTCTCGCGTCGTGCACTTGCCCGGTTCGATGTCAACCGTCCAAGATCTGGTTCCCTCATCAGTTTCGATGTCGTACTGGACCACCGCGCTGTTAGCGCCTGCCTTATCTGGTCTGAACGCGCCTTGCATCCCTTCGAATATCTGCTTCAGGATGTGGTCGATACCTTGTTCGGCGATCTGCGTCTCGAGCTCGTCATCAGATAAGCCCTTTATGGCTTGTGCGAGCACAGCTGGGTCTGGACCTTCTGCCATCGATCCCTCCTTTTCGTAGAACTTAGAAACTTAGACTGGAAGCACGCCGTGCTTTCGCCACGGCCTTTCAACCTTCTTATCTTTGGAGACCATGAGCCCGCGAGCAATGACGCTCCTGGTTTCGGCCGGGTCTATCAGATCGTCGATGAACGACCATCCGGCTGCAACGTATGGCGAGATCTGCTCGCGGATCACGTTGATCATGTTGTTGCGCATCGCATCTTGCTGGTCCTGCGGCGCTGCCTCGATCTGTTTGCGGAAGATGATGTTCACGGCCCCCTCGGGCCCCATCACGCTGATCTCGGCGCTTGGCCACCCAACGATGAGGTCCGGCTCGTAAGCTCTTCCATTCATCACGTAGTAACCCGCGCCGTAGCCCTTGCGAACAACAACGGTCACCTTGGGCACAGTCGCCTCGGAGACGGCGAACAACATCTTGGCGCCGTGCCTGATGATGCCTTGCTTCTCAACCTGGCTGCCAACGATGAACCCAGGGCAATCCATCAAGAACACCAGTGGGATGCCGAATGCATCGCAGAGCCACACGAATCTGGCGGCCTTGTCTGCTGCATTGATATCGAGAGCACCGCCCAATTGCATGGGCTGGTTCGCAACGATGCCTGCAGACATCCCCCCGAATCGTGCGAAGCCGGTTATCAGGTTCTTCGCCCAATCGGGTTTCATCGGAAAGAACTCATGATCATCGACGATGGCGTTTATCAACTTGCGCATGTCATATGCCTTGCGAGGATTGGCCGGAACGAGATCGAGAAGTTCTTCAGTTCGCCTATCGATTGGATCGTCCGTGGGAACTATGGGTGGGGATTCCAAGTTTGATGATGGAAAGTAAGCTAGGTATCTGCGCACGGCATCGATGCATGACTCGTCGTCGGGGACCTCAAGGTCCGCGACACCCGATACCTTGCAATGCACCGCCGAACCGCCCATATCTTCGGCGGTCACGACCTCACCAACCGCAGCCTTTACCAAGTGCGGACCAGCAAGCGCCATGTTCGAATTGCCCTTAACCATCGGCACGAAGTCGGCCAGACCTGGGATGTAGGCGGTCCCCGCCGCGCCTGGACCCATCATCGCGGCAACCTGCGGGACAACACCGCTCATCAAAACCTGTTCGCGGAACAGATCGCCAGTGCGCGCGAACATCGAGCCTGCTGCCTCCTGGATGCGCGCACCCGCTGAATCTATGAGCCACACGATCGGGATCCGTTCGCGCAAAGCTAGTTCCCTAAGACGCGTAGCTTTCAGTTCGCCGACCATTCCTATCGAGCCAGCCATGACCGTGAAGTCATACGCGATGACGCCCACCCGACGACCTTGGACCGTTCCGATCCCAGTAAGGCACCCGTCTGCGGGTGTGAACTTGCCTTGCATCTGCGGCGACTGCGATTGGTGATGAGCTAGCAAACCGAATTCCATGAAAGAGCCATCGTCGAAGAGAAGATCCAACCGCTCCCGAACCGTGAGCTTGTTGTCGCCGTGCTGACGCTCGACACGCTCCGGACCGCCCATCTGCCGGTGTTGGTCCTTGCGTGTAGCCAGTTCATCGGTCTTCTCGCCCATCGTCGGGCCCTCGTAGCTGAGGGTCGGCATGGCCTTGGGAGCCGTCGTTTCTTCGGACATCGCTGTCTCCTTTTGGCGCTTCGCCGAGGTTGTCCTCGATGTCATCCCTGCGCCGTATCGGTAAAGGCTACTTCAGCGGCCCTTCCATTCGGGAGCCCGCTTCTGTATGAAGGCCTGGATGCCCTCCATCGCATCTTCGGCTTGGAGCCCAACGGTCAGCTGGCTCTCTAGATATGAAAGGGCTGAGTCGAAATCCATGTCTGCCGCTGCGTAATAAGAGTCCTTTCCCAATCTAAGGATCAAGGGGCTCTTCGAAGCCAATGCCTCAACCCATCTAGCGATCGCGGCATCGAGTTCCTCGACGGGCACGACCTCGTTCACGAACCCCATGGCTGCCCCTTTCGCAGCAGGGATGCGCTTGCCGAGCATCATCATCTCCAAGGCGAACTTCTCAGGCAGGTTGCGCTGGATGACGGATGTGATGATGTAGGGCCAAAGCCCGATCGAGATCTCGGGCGTCCCGAACTCAGCATGATCTACGCTCACGATGAGATCGCACGCTAACGCTAGGCCGAACCCCCCACCAAGGGCGTGTCCATTAACCCGCGCGATGACCGGTTTACCAAGGCTTCTCATCGTTCTGAACAAAGTGGATAGTAAGGCCCGGTCGAGGTGCTGCTGCACCGCGCCCGCCGCCATGCCTCCGCCAAGATTGCCTCCAGCGCAGAAGGCCTTGGAGCCGGCACCCGTAAGAACCACGCATGCAACAGAAGGGTTCGCCTTTGCCAGAAGGAGTTCGTCGATCAGTTCCCTCATGACCTGAGGATCGATGGCATTGCGAGCCGCCTCGCGATCGATGGTGAGCCAGAGGGCCGGCCCAACGCTGCTGGAAATGATGCTGTCTCCCACGCCCGGAAGGATATCCTGGCGCGCAGTGCTGAGCCTTACATCCATGCTGCTCATGGCGGGGATCGCCATCGGTCTCATTCGCGGCGGCAGGTTCTCGAACCTGTCTTCGATCAAGTTCCGTTATCCCTGGCTGGTATTCGTCGGGCTCGCGATACAGATCGCTGGCGAATTGCTTGCCGCGTTCGTTAATCCAGCATTTCGCGAGGGGGGCCGCGGGCTCACAACGCTCGCAGTTTCTTACGCAGCTCTGATCGCGTTCGTGGTGCTCAACCGAGAGCAACCGGGCGCGTCACTGATCGCGTTGGGTCTTGCCCTGAACCTGCTGGTCATCCTGCCCAACGGGGGCATGCCTGTGTCTGCCCACGCGGCACACATCGCCGGGTTCGACCCATCGGGTTACTTGGGGACCGCATTGAAACACCGCGCCATGGGTCCCGGCACCATATTTTCATGGCTCGGCGATGTCATTCCGATCCCGGGTCTGGGAAAGGTCGTCAGCGTTGGGGACATCGTGTTGGGTTTGGGTGTTGGCGTCCTGACCCAAAGCATCGTGCGTGGAACTAATCCTCCGAGAGAACCCCACGATGCTCAAGGACCCGCCGAAGGGCCTCGATAACCCCGGGGTCGTAGTCAGCCTTGGCGTCGCGAGATAACTGCGATAGCGCGGCGCTTGACTTCAGCCCAGGGCCACCCGCTTCGGTCAGCTCCACATAGTCATTGGCAACCTTGATGATCTTGCTTGCAAGAGGTGAATTTTCGCCAGGCTTAGATTCGGAGGCGCGAACTATCCGTGCGACGTTCTCCATGTAAGAGGCCTTCCCAGCAACCGCCGCGCTAGCCTCAGCAACACGCGCTGCCATATCTGTCCCCGCAACCGATTGAGGAACCTCGCCTGGATCGTCCAATGAGACCCGCCCGACATCGTGCAGAAGTGCAGCGAACTCCACTTCTTGGACCTCATGGTCGGACAAACCCCGGTCGCGCGCCATGTGAGTCGAAAGATCGGCAACCCTTATCGAATGACCCTCTGGAGCGTAGCCAGCCAATTCGGGCACCTTCGAAAGGGCTCTGACGGTTTGAACGTAGGTGGTATGGATCGATGCGTATCTCTTGAACGCAAGTCGGGCTGCAAGCAACGGGAACAGGAACAAACCGAATGTCGCCTCGCGCAAGATCTCATGGCCGGGGATCGGACCGTACGCGAGAGCCATCAGGGCTCCAACCGAGATCAGCGCCGCTTGGAGTGAAACCCTTTCGCGCAACTGACCCTTCCAAACCGGAAAGGCCGGGATCTTCATTGCTCTCGCGATGAACACTGCCGATGTCCCTGTGTCGATCAAAAGTTCCAACCAACCAGCCAGAGCCATCGCCGCAACATGAAGCAACGGCAGACCTTTTCCTATGTATCCGGGGGGGAAAGGTATGCCTCGCACCATAAGGCTGTAGGCGCCCAAGGCTACCGACACAGCCAGCAGTCGGCGCGAGGTCGAACGGAACCGAGGCCCGAACCCAACCCTTCTGCCTTTCACCGCAACGCCGATCGCGAAGGCAGGAAGAATGGTCAGCAGCACGAAAGACGATGGATGGATGACGACGAAAAGCGAGAAGATGATGCCGCTGGAAACAGGGGTAGATCTACCGCCTCTCAGGTCAACTTCGAGGAGCTCTCCCACAACAACGACCACCGACGCGACTGCCACGACGCTCCAGTGAACACCGCGAAGGGAACGAGTGGATGCGGTGATCGCGATCCAAGCGCCGGCGATGACCCATATGGAGAAGCTAAGCGGCAGTCCGCGGTACGGTTTGCCTTTCGTACTCTCCGTGGGCTTCCTCCGCTCTCGTCTCTCCCATCGCAGCGATGAACAGTTCGACGCAACGCGAGTCTAACTGCGTGCCCGAACAACGGATCAGTTCTGCGACCGCTTCTTCGTGACTCCTCGCGCCACGGTATGCCCTGTTAGATGTCATGGCGTCATAGGTATCGGCGACTGCCATTATTCGGGCCCACTCGGGGATTATGTCGCCCTGCAGTTGCGCTGGATAACCCGAACCATCGAGGCGCTCGTGATGAAACATCACACCTTCGATGGCTGGGTGCAGGAATTCAACTTCACGAACGATCATGGCTCCGATGACCGGATGGCGCTTGATCTCATCGAACTCGGCTTCATCTAATCTAGATGGCTTGGCGAGGACCGCCTTTCGTACCACGAGTTTGCCCACATCGTGCAGAAGGGCCCCATAGTAGAACGCGTCTAACATCTGGTCTTTGATGCCCAATCGTCGAGCGATCATCAGGCTGTAATCAGCGACTCGCTCTGAATGTCCGCGGGTATAAGCATCTTTCGCCTCGATCGCAGAAACGAAGGCACGAACAGTTTCCTCGTATGCGTTTCGAACTTCGTCATAAGAGCTGAAGACGCGCCTTGCTACAAGAAGGGGAACCAACAAAAGCGGAACAGCGATGGCGTTCACTTGCTGATACAAACTTGCGAGCACAAGTCCACTCGCGCCGAAAGCCACGTAAGTGGCAGATAACCAACCGTGAGTCTCGAGCCAAGTGCGCCAGAATCTCTTATGACCAACTATCGCAACTGCGCCACTCACGGCGAACGAGTTGATGATGAAATAGATCGCCGTAGCGCATGCTGTGGCAACTATGAAAGCTGGCAGGAATCTGAGTTCGATCTTGGTTCCGCCCCCAAGTCCCGTTTTGACCGTCGAGAAGACCACCGCGGCAAGTCCGGCGGCCACCGCACTCTGCGCCGCGTTGAAGGCGACCTTGATCGGTACCGAATCCGCTCGCTGAAATACGATCGCGACCAAGATCACCGCCATACCCGACGCGAAAGCAACCGCTGCAGGAGACATGACTATGATCGCAACGACCGCCACCATGAAAGTGACGGTGATGAACATGCGCCCGGGGGCCGCATCTGCCCTGACGGGCTTGGCTTCCGCCAGGACAAGCAGGATAAGGAACAGAAGGAACTCTTTGATGTCTAACTTGGAGTGGATCCTGATCAAAGCTCCCAAGAAGACCATGGCGACAGCGATCCATGTTCCAACGTACATGCGGATCGCCTTCGACACGAGTTCAGTCACCTCCCCTAGAGCCTTAAGATGGTTGACAACAGGATTGGAAACCGCAGCGTCATTCAACAAGACTTCAAACAACTGCTGACTACGTGAGTATCAAAGGTGTTACACCTTCAGCTGGTTCTAGCCCCAGCGTGTCCCTGCGCCTGATGCGACGAAGAGAGCGGCGATGGTTCCTAGAGCTGCTGCGATACGGATAGCGATGCGCTTCATTTGATTTCCCCTTTGGCGAGTTAGATGGATTCATGAACTGCCATCACCCCGCTATCGGTGATCGCTAGATCCGCTTCGCTCAAGGGTTGACCGCGCTGTCGGCTCCCAATTCTGTTGTCAAAGATCCGTGAAGCTTGAGTTGCTTACGGCAAACACCTCTCGGCTGCCGTACCCAACAAAGACCCCCCACGCGTCCTGGAAAAGGTGCGTGAGTTTTGTATCGGCCAGCTAAGGGGCCATCCTTGAGTCCTCTACGGACAAAGTTGAGTCCTCGACGGATAACCTCGCCACGATCTGCTTGATCGGCTCTGCAGGAAATCGCCGATGACCACCCAGCGTCATCACATACGGCAATTTGTCCTCTTTCGCCCATCTCGAGATCGTCTTCGGCGAGACGTGCAGGAGTCGGGCCACCTCGGCGGTCCTCAGGTAATCGCTCGCCTTGGCCCTGTGCCCATTCTCCATGTCGCCTCCCCGCATTTCTTCTCTAGACCATTCGCCATATCTGGCCTTGCCCCGCTGGGCCCTTCGATGACCTTCCTCAGGTTGTGCTTCTTCTCCAATATTCGGCCAATCCGGACAACAAACAAATGGCAAAAATGGGTCAATCGCGACTATCCGATTGAACTAGTCACCGCGGTCCTTGCCTCGTGATGTTAAATGCCTCATCCTTCGGTTCGAGCGAAGAGGGGAAAGGCTCGATGGATCCAACGCAGGTCGCCGAGATCGAGGCGGCTTTGATTCAGATACCCGAAATAAGGGCTGCACGCCTTGTTACCGATCCAGCCGGCCAACCGGTTGAGGTTCATATCGTCGCGTCCGGTGACAAGTCGGCTAAACAACTGGTGCGCGACGTCCAGACCGTATCGCTTGCATCCTTCGGCGTTGATCTAGACCATCGCATCGTGAGCGTCGTCCAGTTCCCAGGCGATGTCGTCTATCCCGATCGGACCAATGACCCCGGCAAGCGGCCATCGATCGAAGAGATATCAACCGAAACGAAGGGCTCGACTTCTACAGTCAGGGTGGCACTAAGGCTTGATAACAAGGTCGCGCAAGGGGCAGCAACGGGGGTCACCTCGAATGAAGGTCTTCAACGGATGGCTGCCTTAGCAACACTCGATGCCCTCAGAACGCTTCTCGAAGGAAGCGTGTGGCTGTCGCTGGAACACGTGGCGGTTCAACGCCTCTCATCCCAGGATGTCGCTATAGCAACGCTTTCAGTTGGCGGCGGCGGTTCGGCACTTAGTCTTTCTGGGTCCGCCGTGGTTTTCGCACAACAAACCGAAGCGGTCGTGAGGTCAGTTCTCGATGCCGTCAACCGGCGGCTTTGGAGGATCTCTTAACTACAGCCGTTCGCGGTTTCAGGACGCCCTAAACCGGATCACTGGACTCTGTCTGCAATGCTGCTTTGATGGAATCGATCAGTGCCTGGGGGGCCTGATCCAAACACTTATTGCGGATGACCTCCTTGAATCTGCGTTCAACAGTGACCCTTTGCCAGCAGTCTCCGCAATCTTGGATGTGGAGTTCCAATTCGATGCGGTCTGATCCTTGGAGTTCCCCGTCGATCAATCCGTAGAGATTGTTCAACAACTTCTCGCAATCTACGTAATGCTCGCTCAACTGGGGAACCCTTCCGCTCCTGTGATGCCCATCTCCGACGCCTTATCCCACAACGACTTCTGAAGCGATTTTCTTCCCCGGTGGATCCTCGACATGACGGTCCCCATCGGAGCCCCCGTGATCTCGGATATCTCCTTGTAAGAGAAGCCTTCGAGGTCAGCAAGCAACACAGCGATCCTGAAGTCCTCCGGAAGGTCCTCGAGCGCTTCTTTCACGTCCGAGTCGAGCAATCCATCAAGAACGATGTTCTCGGCCGAGCGCATACCTGGGGGCCTGTCTCGGACCAAGACGTCGAAAAGGTCGAATCCTTGTGAATCAGTAAGGCTGACGACGGGCTCGCGCTGTTTGGTTCTGTACGAGGTTATGAACCCATTTGTGAGGATCCGAAACAACCACGCCTTGATGTTGGTGCCTTCTTCGAAGCGGTTCCAAGACCGATATGCCCGAAGGAATGTCTCTTGAACCAAGTCATCAGCATCTGAGGGATTGCGGGTCAGGCGAAGTGCTCCCCGATATAGTGCGTCGATCTGAGGCAGCGCCTCATCCATGAAACGCTGCTTATCTCGATCGCTGATCTCAACATGAAGGTCGTGTTGGTCCTTCGGCTCGGGATCAGGCATGAAGCAATCATAGAGGGCTGCAGCCGTTCAGATACTCGATCGCTTTTCCCAGGAATGCTTCAATCTTTCTTTGGATCGCGCATCCTGCCGGCCTTCTTCAAGGCATCGACCAGAACGTATTCGATCTGGGCGTTGACGCTTCTTAATTCATCGGCCGCCCATTTCTCCAACTCCTTCAGAGTCTGGGAGCTGATGCGTAGAAGGAAACTTTTGCGTTCGGGCACGCCGCGCTCCTTCTGTTAGGAGTAGAGGGTCCCCGCGTTGATGACGGGCTGAGCGTGATGTTCGCTGCAAAGAACCACCAACAGATTGGAAACCATCGCGGCCTTTCGCTCTTCATCTAGTACAACGATGTCGTTCGCACTCAACTGCTCAAGCGCTGCTTGGACCATGCCAACTGCTCCGTCTACGATGCGGCTTCTGGCGGCAACCACGGCTTCGGCCTGCTGGCGTCGCAACATGTCTGCCGCGATCTCCGGCGCGTAAGCAAGCCTTCTCAACTGCGTTCTCATGACTTCGATACCGGCGGTCTCAAGGTGCTCCTGAAGTTCGGTGTGCAAGGTCTCAGTCACTTGGTCGGCATTCGCGCGCAAAGATGCCTTGCCTTCTTCGTAGGTGTCGTAGGGGTAGTAACTCGCGACATGCCTCACTGCCGTTTCTGTTTGGATGGCGATGAAGTTCCCATAATCCTCTACCGAGAAAACCGCCTTGGCGGTATCGATGATGCGCCAAACGATCACGGCAGAAATCTCAACAGGGTTTCCAACCGCATCGTTCACTTTCAACATCTCGCTATCGAAGTTTGCGATCCTCAGCGACACAGTCTCTTTACTCGTGAGTGGAAGGGTCCATCGCCATCCGCTTTCTCGAACCGTTCCTAGGTAGGTGCCGAGGAAGGTGATAACGCGCGACTGGTTGGGCTGGATCACTACGAATCCGCTTGCGATGATCACAGCTGCCACAAAGACGACTATCGCAAGGATCGCAGGCACGCCTGCCGACTCGAAAGCCGAAGGCCCAACCCCCACTCTAGAGATCGACCACACTGCCAGCGACAGCAAGACGGCCTCGGCCGCGATGATCGGTAGCGCAGGGATAGATAATCCTGGCCTCTCCTGCATCACATCCTCCTTCGTATCCGTCATGATATCTTCTTCATATCACAATGCTATCGTGTTCCCGCAAACTGCGGGGATGGGTGGGGAATCTGGTGTACCGATAGCCATCGACTGACTTGGCAAGCAGGAGAATCAGGATCGGCGTCGAAACCTCAAGGATGAGGAAAAATCTGATCTGCCTGGTTTCCGTGCTCTGCATGCTCTTGGGCATGCCTGCTCACGCTTCCGATCCCGGCTACTCGCGGGTCGATGGGTTCGTCGAAGTTGCGCCCGGGGTTCACTTGGAAGCCAGCGTCTATTCACCTACAGCAGCCACCCCTTCAGCAGGATGGCCTCTGATCGTGAGGCAGCACGGAGGCGGATCCAACAAGGACAGTGCCTATGACGTTAACTACGCGCTCGAATACATCCCAAGAGGTTTCGCCGTTTTGATGTACTCGGTCCGCGGGCACGGCGGCTCCGAGGGGACCTTCGATTGGTTCGGACCTGAAACGATCGCCGACTTTTCCAAGATGCTCGACTGGGTAGGAGCAACGTTCCCGACGATCGACGTTAACCGAACGGGAACCTCGGGCTACTCCCAAGGAGGCGGCACTTCACTTCTTCCCGCCGAGTTCGATGCGCGCGTAAAGGTGGTCGCTGCTGGCAATACATTCAGCTCGTTGAATGAAGCGCTGAATCCCAATGGGTGTTTCAAGCTCGCCTTCGCAACCGCGATCTTCGCCGCTGCCTACAAGGTCTCGGCTTCACGGACTGATGATGCGACCGCTCTTAGGTGGGGAGCAACCCTATATACCGATACCGAGGGCATTGATCCGGGAGCCCCTCCTTGGGTACTTCCTTTCCCACCACCAGCCCTTCCGCGGCCACCATACGTCCCACTTTCGACATCGCAGGAACTCGCGGGGCGCTCACCGATCACTTATATGTCGAGCCTTGTTTCTAGAAGGGTTCCAGTGTTCTGGAGCAACTCTTGGGAAGACCAATTGTTCCCAGGCGACCATCCAGCCCGGATCCTTGAGCCCCTCGAAGCGGCGGGGATCCCGACCCACTATTGGTTCGCGTCTGGGGGCCATGCAGCCGGTGCGAATGATCAAGCCGATGAAATCGGCAAAGAGGCCGCCATGCTCGATTGGTTCGATCAGTATCTAAGGGGCGTTGATCACGGCTTCGCCTCGCGCCCCAAGGTTGACTTCGCGCAACGTGTGCCCGGAACTGCAACCTGGGCCCATAAGACGTCGGCGTCATGGCCGCCCGCATCGGCGCCGCTCACTCTTCATCCCACGAATGGCGGCTCACTATCGTCTTCTTCGGATCCCACTTGGTCCTCCACCATCGTTAACGACCTCGCCAACGCGAACATTGCCAACGATTCAGTCACTTCCAATGAGATCGCCGGGCGGGTGGGGGCTACAGGGATCGTGAAGTCGGTCCCAGACTCGGGGACCCCAGTCGATACCCAGACTTTCATCGGTCCTGCACTGCCTTCCGCGTTAGAGTCGACTGGTTCACCGATGCTGCATTTGAGTGCCACGTCTACTGCCAAGAAGGTCACTCAGATCGATGCCAAGGTTTGGGACATTTCCCCGAACGGCTCTTCCGAAATCGTGAACCGCGGGTGCTGGTCGGGCGACCCCCAGCGTTTATCGTCACTGTCACTCGCCCTGTGGCCGAACTCTCATGTTTGGGCGGCGGGACACCACATCGCTCTTTCGATCGGAACGGTCGACTTCCCAGTGTTCGAAGCCGACAAAGAACCAGCGGCGGTAACGCTGACATCGCCGACGAACATCGAGGTCCCCGTCACGTCGGGGTAAAGGTGTTACTCAGAGCTTCTCGCTAAACACTGATGGGGACCATTTAGTTCCTCGGATCTGCCGAGCAACCGGCGTACAGCCGCGGGATCCTTTTGGCACATGTGGGCTTATCGCGCAATCGAGTTTCGAGATGTGACTGCGCGGGAACAATCCTCACCATAAGTGATCATCCGAAGGTAGCCCCTAAGGACTAGACGGACGTGAGAAAGGAGGCCGGTCGCCAGGTTGGGGCCGGACGCCACCATGCTTAAACGATTGGGGGTTCTGCTGTTAGTGCTAGCGTTCTCGATGTTGGTTTCTGTTTTTCCAGCATCGGCGGGGGGCTCGAGGGGAAGTGAAAAGGGCCACGGGGACCATGGCAAGTCCAAAGCGTCCTCGCAGGACCACCCTTCGGATCCAGCGGGGAATAATGGTTTCTTCAAAGTCGATGGCAACGACTTTGATGGTGGACCCAACAACGATCCGCATGTCGGTTGCAACTGGGATCTGATCTTCTACAACTACGACCTGAACCAGCACGCGAACATCACCTATACCGCGATCAATCCGACGGGTGGCGCTGTCAAGACAGCTCTCACCCAGAACGACGTCCTTATAAGCCGCGACGCTGCGCGTGGGGGCTCACACGATCTCGATGAAACCCTGCACTACAGCCTTTCATTGATGAACTTGGCTGGGGTGACTCCCGCGAAACAGGGATACCACTTCAAAGTGGCGGCAGATGCGATCGGGGCTCCCGGCGGGGCCAAGAGCAAGGTCTTCTGGGTGCAGTGTTTCTGGAGTGCAACATCAGGTACAACAAAGGTGCGTGGCATCTCGCATTCGACCGCAACTTCCGTCCTGGGCGAAGAGCACACGCCACTGGGCGAAGAGCTAAGGCCACTGGGCCAGGTCTCGGGGACCAGTTTCCGTCAGGGTGCTCTTTCGTCTCTGCCGCTTGGAACTTCCGTTCTCGGTACGACCTTCGTCAGAGAACGTGCTGCGACCACGGTTATCGCATCGAAGCCAGCCACCTCAGTGCTCGGAGTCTCCTTCACGCGCGGCCGGGTCCTTCCCTTCACTGGACTTGATTCGGTCCCTCTTGCGGTAGCAGCCATTGCACTCAGCCTGTTCGGATCCCTGCTTGTCGCTGTGGGAGGCAACAAAGGCAAACGACTCCGATAAGGCAGCGGCACGGAAAAGTCTTCATTACAGTCAACTCCATCGAACACCCAACTCCATCGAACACCCAACAACTTGGACATACGCGGGGTGTTTCCCGCGGTCACCCCTATCTAATCGTCCGGTGTCCTTACCACCAAGGTCGACAGGGGGTCGCACGTAGCAAGATATTTCACTGACTTGCAGCTGAAACTACCGGCGCCAAACTCGATGAAAAGCCCGGAATTATCGGGGTGGATGTGGCCAAAGATCTGCCATTTGACGTGATAGCTGCGTATCTCGACGTCGGGATGGCCGACCGCAACAGTGGTGCGACAAGGGTCCGCCGATGCCGGACAAAGACTCACCACGGTCTCATCTGGAATGTATCCGCCGGTTCGGGCATCACCTGGAGACACGGTTGCCGTAGCAGTTACATCGCCGAAGATTCCATTGAAGCATTTTGTCCGTATGAGATCGACGTTCACCGATAGTGTTTCAAGTGAATACGCAAAAGACATGTCAGTGCAAAATCCGACAACTTCACCTGGGCCAAGAACATCAGTCTCTCCCGCCAGGGCAGCTCCGCCTTGGAAAAACGTCAGACCAGCGATGAGACAGATGCAGAGGAAGGACGCCGCTCGGATGAACGCCGTGCAGACTAGCTTAGTATTTGTAGTAGCCATGGCATACGACCTCCGCCGGTGCTGGGGTCTCACATGCTGCCGGCCCATCGTAGTGGTAGACCACCGTGTAGCCGGCCAGGAAATAGATGTAGTGATCGGCGAAGACCTGAACGTTACTTGCGCAACAATTCACCGAGGCGACTGCTGGCTGAGTGGCCGCACAGGCGTAGCAACTGCTATTCCCCGACTGACTGTATGTCGTTCCACTACCAAAAGACACAACCCGAACATCAACTGATAGGGCCACGACATCGCTTATTACTCCGTCCCAGTTCTTAGCTTCACACGCCGTGGCTCCGAGTCCCGTCCATCCTGTTCCGTCGCCAGTTATATCTAGCTGTGTTGTACAAGCGACGGTTAAATACTCACCCGTTTCATCATCTTGGACTAAGAGTGTCAGCGGATCAACATCTTTGTGAGCATCCTGGTCGCCGGGATTCGGCGTCCCAGGAACCAGGCAGTTGACGGGGTCGAGTTGATCGATCGTGCAGTCGATTCGGGGAGTGACGCCATTCGGGGGCAGACAAAGATCATGCCACACCTGACAGGGATATGCCGGCTCCGCTTGTGCTATTACGTGTCCCCCCCCCTGAGCAGCCAACACAAATACAATTACAAGAACCCTGCTTTTCATGATGACTCCCCTCCCATCGAATCGAATCGCTTTACATCAATTCGACACACGCGAGGCGAGTTCCTGCTTCAACGATCCATTTTGTTGAGGCGGACAACGATGAGATCTCACGGTCGTATATTGGCCAGCACGGTGATCTAAAGCGGTTTTTCGTCAAAATTTCGTCAAAGAGGCCACTCCGAATCAGGACCGCGGCGCGCCTTTGAACTAGGGTTTGCTTGGTTGCGAGGGACGGATTTGAACCGCCGACCTTCGGGTTATGAGCCCGACGAGCTACCAGACTGCTCCACCTCGCGAAACCAATCTACCATCGGGTTCTGATGCGCGCACACGCGGCTATGGCGAGGCGCTGGGCGATGGGCTTGGCGAAGTTCCATTGGCCTGATCGAGGGATGCTTTCTCTAGGTCTCTCTCTTTCCCGTATGTAGCAAAGTCGCCTCGCTTCAAGGCTTGCTCCCCCGCTAGGAAATGCTGGAGTGCTTGCCTTATCGCCTCGTCTTTCGTGACGTTTCCGGACGGGGTCGATGGAGTCTCCGGCCCCAGAGGCGAGCCGCCCCCTTCGATTAGCGACTTGATCGCATCATCTAATGATGTCCCGAGGACGACTTGATCCTTCGTTGCCAAGATCACGAATTTCAGTTCTGGTATCGCATTCTTATCCGCCTGGAGGAAAAGCGGTTGAACGTAAAGGATGGATTTGCCTATCGGAACCACAAGCAGGTTGCCGAATCTCACCTGCGAACCTTGTTGGCTGAGCAATGTGATCTCACGCGAGATGCTCTCGGTCGCGTTGATCCTTGAATGGATCTGACCGACACCAAAGATCTGGCGCGTCTTTGGGAACCTGAAGTCAACCAACTTGCCGTAGTCGTCAGGGCCCGAGTTGGCAGTCAAGTAAGACACCATGTTCGGCCTGTCCTTGGGGTTCATCGGAAGGATGAGGTTGTAATCCTCCGACGTTTGATCTGGAAGTTTCATCAGGACGTAATAGGGCTGAACCTCTTCAGATTGAGCAACGGTTGCGATGCCCTCACCAACATTGGGGTCCCTGGGTGTCACCCAAGCATCTTGCCTGAAGAAGAAGGTCGAAGGATCGGTGACGTGGTATCTGCGATAGACGAAACTCTGGATGCGAAACAGGTCTTCAGGGTAGCGAACATGATCGAGGACCGCCTTAGGCATCGCGTCTTTCGACGAGAACAAAGAAGGGAACACCGACCGCCACGCGTTGATGATCGGATCCTTGTTATCCCAGAGATAGAACTTGACGGTACCGTCATATGCGTCGATCGTGGCCTTGACCGAGTTTCGTATGTAGTTGTTCGGTCCGTCGATGGTAGGGGGCCCCGTTCCATGGTCGGTTCCGGTTCTATCGCCGAAGTTGAGACTCTCGGAATATGGGTAAAGCGATGAAGTCGTGTAACCGTCTGCGATCCACACGATCTTGCCGTCGATGATTGCTGGATAGGGATCCCCATCGAACGCCAGGAAAGGTGCGGCCTTCTCGAGTCGTTCGCGGATCTGGCGGTAGTACAAGATACGAGAGTTCTTGTCGATCAAGCCACTGATCAGAAGATTGGGATCGCGGAACCGCCAAGCGAATGCGAGACGACGGGAAAAGCCATTGACCTTGACTCCACCAGGACCAGAGTAAGTGGTCAACTGGCTGCGGTCTTGCTCCTCGAAGTCCAATTCCTTCTGTTTCGTCTTAACAACTGAGTAATCAGAAAGACCCTCACCGAAATAGATGCCGCCTTTGGTGATCTTGAGTTCGGGCGCCTTCGAGGCGGGCGGGATGTCTTGAACGAGGAAACTTGGTTGGCCCTCGGTTGAGGTTTCGTTGGTCGGGCTGACAACCGCGCCATACCCATGCGTGTAGAACAGATGGTTGTTCTGCCAAGTGAGATTGTCCAAGGGAGTCAGGTTGAGTTCCCTGGTCGACAACATGACTTGCCGCACCTCGCCATTGACCTGGTAGCGATCGACGTCTACATCGTTGAATTCGTAATAGGTCCTGATCTCTTGGAGCTGTTTATAGGCGGTCTTCAAGATGTCTGGGTCGAACAACCTGATGTTCTTAACGGTGGGGCCATTGTCGGATATGGTCTGCGCGGTCACGCTTGGCTCCGCGGGATACTCACGAACCGCTATCGAATCGAGCCCATAAGCATGGCGCGTAAACTCGATGCTGCGCTTGAGGAAACCGCTCTCCTTCTGGATCTGAGCCGGTACAACCGTGAACTTCTGGACGATGTATGGGAACACCCTGCCCGCGAGGATCCCGGTCAAGAGCCAAAGACCGACGCCGAATATCGGCAGCGACCAACCACGGAACCGGATGTTGACGATGAACAAGATCGCTGCGACGATCGAGATGATCATCAACAGTTTCAGGGCTGGCAGATGGGCATGAACATCGGTGTAAGTAGCGCCGGTGATGTCTCCCCGAGTTGAATACAAAAGGCGGTACTGGTCGAGTCGATAACCCCACGCCTTCAGTATCGCGATCAAACCGATGAAGACAGAAAGGTGAGCTTTCACCTGGGGCGTGAGACGGCCAAGGCCCCCTTGTGCCCTGATGCCTCCCGTTAGATAGTGCGCGCCAGCGATCAAAAGTCCGATGATGACGAGGCTCGAGAACAACCAGGTGTATATGAACTGGTAGACCGGGAATCGAAAGACATAAAAGCCGATGTCGCGGTGAAATATCGGATCGGTTATCCCGAAGCTTTTTGCATTGAGCGCCAAGAGGACCTTGTCCCACTCCGCCGCCACTCCGATAGCGAACACGAATGCGAGGAACGCGCTGATCGCGAATGCAAACCTGCGGAAATAAGGCAGCAGGGTTACGCGGTAGCGTTCAAGCGGATCCCTCGGGTCGCCGACCCGGAAGGGCGGCATCAATCGGGAAACGACCAACATGTTGACAAAAGCGATCACGAAAAACACCACACCGAAACCAACCGCCAACAGGACTTTGGAATACAAGATCTTGAGGAACACCTGCGAGAAATGGACCTCTCGATACCACAACAGATCTGTATAGAAACTTACGATCGTTGAGATCGAAATGACAAGAGCGACGATCACGCCGATGACGATGCCGCGTAGGCGCCGGTTCCCCGGTCGCCGCTGGAGCCGTACCGCCAAGCTTGCTCCCTACCCTTCCGGCCCGCTCAGGGTGCATGTGCATCCACCATGGGCCGGCGGTGCCAGGTGACCACTCGGGAAGGTGGCCTTGACCGATAGCGATCCCGCTTCAGCGTTGGCCTTGCAAGTATCCCGGGGGCACTCGGCCTCGTCGGTTGCAAGGATCCAGCGTTTCTGTGCCGCACCTTTCGAATTCCAGGCTTCTAGGAGTCCCTGATGGTAGGCGGCGTAGACAAGGCCCTCACCCAACATCTCGGTGCGAATACCCTTCCACACCCGGTAAACATCGCTGGCGCGCTCTGCAATAGCCGTTGCCGTGTCTTGTGCTTCCAACCCCGACTCGATGACTTTGGTGAGGTCGGTGCGAAGGGGAAGGACCAACTGTCGTTTGATGAGACTCTCGACCGCTCGCGCCGCGCTGCCCTCACCATCACCGCCGGCATGTGATCTGCCGCCGACGAAGGCCGATTGAAGGATCTCCCCTAGTCCACCAGAGAATCGTTTGTAATGATCGTCTTCGGAAACAAGGTTGTCCTCCACCTTGCCTTTCCCGCGATGCGTTCGCAATCTGTCGAGGAGATCGTTGTGGTCCTCCTGCAACAGCCTTTTCATCCGGCGGGCCGCGGTGTCCGGGGACTCGCCCAGGGCTGATGCTCGAACAGCGAATGGGTCGTGTGTATCGATCAGATCAAGTTGAGCGGGAGCCGTCTCAACCTCCGGCGTCGGCAACGCAGTTACTTGTGCAAGAGCATTCTCAACTTCTTTCTTGCCTTCTTCACGTTCGCGCTTGATGTCTTGGAGCAATCGCTGCAGGGCCGGCGCGCCGCTCGTCTGGGCGGCTTCGGGCTGAGGCTCCGCTTCAGTTTCGGCCTGGGTCGCAGTCTCCGCTCTTGAATCGTTCGGAGCATGCTCATCAGCCTTAGCTGTTTCGGGTTCATCCACCACGGTTTCGGGCTTCGTTGCACCCTCGGGTTCGAGGACCACCTCGGGTTCGAGGATCACCTCGGGTTCGAGGACCACCTCAGGTAGTTCGAGAACTACTTCGGCTTCGGCAACTTTCTCAGCGACCGGTTGCCCCGGCGCAGCGCTTGGGACTTCGGTCTTGCCTGCTGCAAGTTCGGGTCCCGGTTCAGGCGTAACAACCTTAGTCTCGGGTTCTGGTTCTTTCTTGATCTGCGGTTCGGGCCTGGGCGGCTGAGGAACCGTCCGCAGCCTGGCCTGCTGCGTTGACTTGTTTGGTGTCTTGGTTAGCGGACTCGTCGGAGTCGAAGACGCGCTCTGCTGGGGTTCGAATGATGCCTGAAGCCGTACCATCGTTTCATCAAGCCGGCGACGAACATCCTCGAGTTGGGTGGTGAGGGCTCTTCGAGCTTCTTGGACCCGTTTCAGGTCTTCCTCGGCTGCGGCTTTCGCGGCCTGACCCTGCTGCTCGATCGCGTCGGCAGCACGGCGCGCGTCGGCGACCAATTCTGCAACTTCGCGCTTGGTGCGCTCTTTGAGTTCCGAAGTAGTCCTAGCTGTCTCGTCGCTTAACTTCTCTGCCGCTGCTTCGGCCTCGACCCGGATCTGCTCAGCCGCCTGCTCGGCGGCCAACAAGATCTTCGAAGTCTGTTCTCCAACGTGCTGAAGGGCCGCGCTTCTATCGACAGCCGGCGCAGGAGCGGGAGCCTCGGACCTTGCAGGTCCGGAAGTTTCGGCGGGCTTCTGCTCCAAGGCTTGCTTCAGCGAACGGATCTCTTCTGTGACCTCGCGCTTGAATGCATCAACCTCGTCGCGGTCGTAACCTCGCAAAGAAACCATGAAGTCTCTCTGCTCAATGTCTTCAGGCTCCATTCCCACCTTCTTCCGTCCTTTTGAGTTCCTTGCGGAACTTCAGTTCTTCCTTTATCTGATCTGCCCGTCTCGTCGAATCGTCCGAGTTGGTCTGCTCCAATGCCTTCTTTATGTAGCGTGGCAGTGTCACTGGGTTGAAAGGCTTCGTCACATATTCGACGATGCCCGCTTCCCAACCATGAAGCTGCGACTCTTGGTCGGCTTTCGCTGTTAGTAGCAGCACCGGGATCTTCCCCGTTTCGGGATCTGCCTGCAGTCTCTTCAGAACTTCCCAACCATCGAGGTTCGGCATCATGAGGTCCAGCAAGATCACATCGGGCTTGTCGGTCTTTACGACCTCCAATGCCTCGAGCCCATCCGCAGCTTCGATCACACGATAGCCCTCGTACTCAAGGTTGACCTTGCATAGGGTCCGAACATCGGGCTCATCGTCAACGATCAGGACTGTCGGCTCCACTCTCAACCGGTTCCATGTGAAGCAGAGTCGGCTTCTTCAGGGTGCTCGGCGCGATCGATCTCTGCAAACTCGGTCCTCAATCTTTGAAGAGCCTCTTGGTCCTCGGGCAGTGTCAGCGACTGATGCTTTATGTCTGCCGCGGATATCGAGGCGCCTCGATTGGAAAGGTACTCTGCCACTTTCGCCGCAAGGCGCGCGGAGAAGACGTTGCCTCCTTCGCGGCCAGTCTCGGGAAGCAACACTGCGAGACGGTGATGATCCTTGCTCATCCCATGCACCGCTCTGTCGACGGTCCTGACGCTATCTGCGAGAAGAGCGCCAAGGGCCTTCAATGTCGACACACGCTGTCTGCGGGCCAAGCGGTTCAACGCTGCAACTGGAACATCGACGACCACGACCGAGAAGATCGTTTGATACCGGGTTGAACGAGAGAGTTCGAGGTCACTGTCTTGCACGAAGAATCGGGCGTTGAACAAACCGGTTGCGTCATCGATCTGGTCGAACAGTTCAAGTTTTTGCAGTGAGGTCTTCATCTGCTTGTTGGCCCAACCACCGATCACACCGAAGGCAAGATAGAAGATCCACTTCGACATCACCTGCACGACGAAGACCTGGTAGCCGATGACCTGAGCCGCGTTGTACCTGAGGGCAGCGAAGGCTGCCGCTGCGAGGATGGCCCCTATAACACCGCCCGTTACATCCCAGAACACGAATGCGATGAATACGGGGATGAAAAGAAGCGTCCCCTCGATCTCGACCGGATCAGGGTCGACCTGTCCGATGTACGCGAGCACGGCCAGCAGGATCAGGACTCCGAGGCCCGCTGCCAATAGAAGGTTGCGCGCTTGCGAATAGCTCATGCGCGAACTCTTCAATGCTTGGTCACTCATAGGAGGTGAGCCTACCTGAACCGAATCGGCTCGTGGGGAACTTCCGAAAGACGTGGCAGCGGATCAGTGCGGAGTTGGCACGGCCCCGTACAGTTGGTCAACAATGTCGTTGACTGGCGTGGGGGCGGAATCACCGACACCGCCGGGCAAAGCATGACTCGGCGAGGGCGATGGACTCGTGGTTTGACCGATGCTCGACCCCGGGGTTGGCGAGCGCTTTCTTGACGATGGCGACTTCGATGGGTTGGCTCGCCTCGGCCGAACGAACCCTCCGGCAGCGCCACCTACGATCTTGATGCCCGCTTTCTGGATGGCCGACAACAAGCCGTCGAAGAGGCTCGGCTGCGCAACACCGAATTCGTGGGCCAACAGCCCCCAACTGGCGCCATCGGACCAGAGTGAGAAGATCGTCGCGAAGCGCTGCTGCAGGCCAGTTGACTGTCCACCACTGGCCCCGATCGTCATGAGCAGACCGATCAAAAGGTCTGACTTTCGGTTGACCAGGAATTGACCGATGAACGCGACGTCGCTTCCAACGGGTGTGACTTGTTGGAAGAACTGCACCCCTGGTTGATCGCCAAGTTGGGCCTCCAAACCGCGTGCGAAGTTGCTGAGCCTCTCGTCGAGGTCGATCGCGTCTTGTAGGAGTCTTCGGTCCCAGCGGTCCGATGCAGAAAGGCGCAGTGGACGCGGCGATCTTGGTAGAACGCCTCCAGCTATAACTGCCTCGCGGAACCGGGGTAAGGAAAGGGTACCGCCGGCGGTGCTGACATCGATCGAGCTGCCGTCGTAGGAGCGCACGCGTGAAGAACTGTCGCGACTCACCCGAAATGTCGAACGAGCTCCCTCGACATCGACACCCTCGACGGTGACGCGCGCGGGGGCCGTGACCGTGGCAAGCACATCTCCCGTCCTAAGTTCAAGAGCGCTTTGACTTGCAACGATCACTGACGTGCTTCCGGATAGTTCGAAGGCCCGCCCCGAAGCCAAAGCGATGCGAGCCACCCCTTTACTTGAAACGCTAACTCGGTCCCCAGTCGCAAGGGGATGCGTGCCTTTCAACAAGTGGGTGCTCTGACCCTTGTGCAACAAAGTCGCGATTCCCTCGACGACACTCAGCTGCATGGGCGCGGTGCCAGCCCCGGCCCCCGAACCGCATGCGCTCGCGATAAGAGCGAGCAGGACCAAGCCTGCGCATCCACGCATGCATCCAGTGGGCCAGGCAAGGCCAAGTTTTCGTCGTGTTCGATTCATCTGCTCTTCTTACTTCTTATCGGCTTCTTCGTGCGCGCGCTCGAGGTCCTTTTCGTCCGTTTCGCCCCATCCGTGCCAGCTTTCGAACTGGATTTCGATGAGGAAGCTGGAGCCGGCTTGGCCACGACACGGGCGCTCGCCTTGGTGACCCGATCGCCGGGCACTGACCCGATCGGAAGCACCAGCGAGAACTTCGATCCGCGGCCGACAGCGCTCTCGGCTTCGAGATGGCCCCCGTGACTTTCAACGATCCGGCGTACATAGGCAAGGCCCAGCCCAAGGCCCCCATAGGCGCGAGTCTCTGATGGATCTATCTGGATGAACTCCTCACCTATGCGAAGCAGGTCTTCCTTGGCGATGCCGATGCCTTGGTCGGCTACGGCGAGTCTCAGCATTTCGCCCTTATCAACCTCAGCACTAACAACGATGCGTCCACCCTTGGGGCTGAACTTCACTGCGTTGTCGATCAACTCGTTGATGGCAAGTGGGATCAAGCGCTCATCCATCGTGAGTTGTGGAAGTTTGCTGAATCCCTTTCGCTCGAATCGATGCTTCGAAGCATCCTCTTGCCACCTATGGATGAGCTTGGCCGTAGCACCATCTAGATCCAAGCTAACCTTGCGCGGCATCAAACGGCCCGCTTCCATCGCTGAGAAGTCAACGAGCATCTCCACGATCCGGTGCAGTCGCCTCGTTGAAGACAAGATGGTGTCAAGCATCACAACCTGCTTGTCTCGCGGAAGACTCTTGCGTCTCATCAGATCTGCATAACCCTGGATCGGTGTTAGGGGAGTTCTCAATTCATGTGAGATGTTCGACAAAAATTCGGTTTTCATCTTCTCCACCTGCAGTTCCGAGGTCAGATCCCTTATCACCGCAACACCTCCGACCGCTACCCCTTGGTCATCGGCGATGGGGGCCGAAGTCACCGCAACGGGTTTCGCTTCGTTACCCGACCCAACAACCCCATTGATGCTTCCGCTACCCAACTCATAGATCGGCGGTCGCGACACCTTGCCATCCGTCGTGAAGATTCTGAGAACCTCACTGACGTTGGAGCCTTTCGCGTCCGCCGCACTCACTCCAAGTATGCGTTCGGCCTCGACGTTGTACGCCACGATCACGCCTTCTGCGTCTACCGCGACCACGCCTTCTGCCATCGACTGGATGATGGTGTCGAGCTGTTCTGCCGAGCTCCTAAGGTCGGTCGTTAATCGAGAGATCGAATCGGTCATTTCATCGAACGCTCTGCCGAGCACGCCAACCTCATCGTTGGTGGCGCTTCCGATCTTCACATCAAGGTCCCCAGCTCGCACCATTTCGGCCGCACGGGTGAGCTCGACGATCGGACTGGTTATCCGGCGACCCGAGAACCAAGATGTGATCGTAGCGATCCCGGCCGCGATCAATGCGGCCAGGAAGAGCGTACGACCTACGTTTCGTTGAGTGAGATCGAGGACCTCGGAGTATTGAGCGATGGCCAGAGCGCCAACCACTGAATTGTCTGAACGTTCCAGCGGGATATACGAGGTGAAAAAGTCACGGTTGCCGATGACGGTTTGCCCGCTGAAACTTTTACCCTCTTCGAACAAGCGCGAGTAATCATCTGAGTTCTGCGGGATCACGCCGGTTGGGTCTGGGTTTGTCCTTCCGAGGATGATCTTGCGCGTCAACAAGAAAGCCTCTTGCTGATCTTGTATCTGGATGGTGTGCAGATACTCCTCGTCGATGATGCGACCGAATGTGACGACACCGGCCAAGCCCTGAGGAACGCCGGGAGGATCGAACCCAGGAGGGTTGAACACCGGATATGCAGCCACAACGGCGATCTTGGCGGGTCCGATCGCTTCGAGCGAGGCTGATTGTTGCTGTCGGATAGCAGTTTGAACCACCGAGGTGCCGGCAAGAGACACCGCATCGGTTTCGTTGAGCGTTATGGCACCGTTGCGGCCAGTAGCCGAAAGCGCCAAGATGCCACCGCTGGGATCCATGAATGCGATGAAGTCGTACTTGTCGAAGGCACCGCCCGGAGACTGCAAGCGTTTGAGGGTTGGATCGAGTATCGGATCTCGGGTCGCGACCGCGCGTCTTATTGAGTCGAGTTGAGCAACTTGTCCGGCGCTCGATACAGCGTCGGATTCCTCTGCGAACAGAACCCTTTTCTGCGCTTCACCTTCTCGCTCAGCCCTTTGCAAGGACTGCTGCGTAACGTTCGCCGAGAATACCGCTGTCATGGAACCTGCCAGAACTACGACGACGATCATCAACAAGCCCAAGAACACGGCGATGAACCTCACTTGGATGGAGTTTCTGACCACTGCCCACAACCAAAAACCAACGCCGATACCTCCGACCAACCTGAGAGCGTGGGCCACCATCCACAAAAGACTGGGTCTAGAAGCGCTCAGGTCGCCGATGAGACCGAACATGACCTCCGACGCCGCGAATGCTGCAAAGGCCGCTGCGAGTCTCTTTATCGAAGCGAGTGGGTAGCGAAATGCGAATACCGCAGCTGAGATGCTGAGGAAGGTCGTCATGAACGACGAGCCACTTGCGGCTACCGCGCCGGCGGTCGGGGTCTTGGCCGCTTTGCCTGCTCGTCGATCCGGAGGAAGCAGGCTAAGTACGATCAATGCGTATCCACTGGTCTTCAAGGCGACCATCGAGTAGTCGAGTTCGGTTGGAGCTATCAGCGAACCGTGCATGAGCTCGCCTAAACCCAGCAGGGCCCAACCAGCACCGAACGCTCGACGCGCCCATTTGCCCGGCGGCGCGAAAGCAGGGCGCCTTAGTGCTACCCACACCCCCCCGGCCGCGGCGACGGTGACCAGGAAACTGGTCGTGAAGTGAAGTGGTACCGCTATCGAGCCCATGCTGGCTTTTGTCCCATCCTGCGCTCACCCATCACTATGCCCTCATCTATCTGACCATTCGGACATATGAGGAGCCCACTTGAAGGCTCACGCTCAGCGCAACTTCCGCAGTTCGGCGATGGCCTGGTGCAACGTGTCGATAGGGATGAGCACCATGTCCGTCTTCAGCGCAGCCTTCGCCCTTTGCAGCTCGTCTCGCGGAACCAGGAACACCTTGGCGTTGATCTTCTCCGCTCCCTTGATCTTCTGCTCCACTGCACCGATCGGTCCGACCTTACCTTCGTCGTCGATGGTCCCTGTACCAGCGATCACTTTGCCTCCCGTCAGGTCGCTTGGTTCGAGAAGGTCGTAGATGCTGACCGCGAATACGAGGCCTGCGGAGGGGCCACCGATCTGCTGTGCGTCGATGCTTATCTTGAATGGCAGTTGAAGATCGTTTGATGTGAGGATGCCCAACCGTGCCTGTCCGGGGGCAGACTTGATAGTGATGGTCTTCACTGACACGGTTCTTGTCATTCCGCCGCGATCGAGTTGAACCTGAACCACATCCCCTGCCTGTTTCGATCTCAGCACATCGCGGATGTCTGCAGCCTTAAGAACAGGGTGCGAATCGATGGCCTTGACTATGTCCCCAGCTTTCAGGTCAGCGGGCTCCGAACCTTTACGAGAGATGTCGTTGATAAGAGCTCCATCGGATGCAACCGGCAGACCTAATTCTTTGAGGGCGGCGATGGCTGCCGACTGCTGACTCTGCGTCATCTCGGCGGCGTGTTGTTGCTCAGCTTGCTTGGCGGTCAAGCTCGGTGGGTAAACGAGCGTCTTGTCAACGAGAGTGATGTCGTCTTGGAAGCTGTCATGGACGAATTCTGAAAGGCTAACTGCCCCCGATGAAACCAACGCGGTTGTTATGTGGAATGAACCTTGGGACGAATATGTTCTTGCATCGATCTTGGTTAACTTCTCCGCATCGGGACTTGGCCCAGGCGCCAGACTCACGTAACCAGTGGGGACCTGAGGGGAGATCACGGTCCACAAGCCCAGCAACATGACTCCCGCGACATACAACCCGAGCAAGCCCAGGCGCGGGCGCGGGTTTTCAGCCGGCAGGGTCAGTTGAGTGTGCGAAAGGTCGGTCATCGTAAGTGGGCCAGTTGGACCTAGTTGTGAATCTTAGTCGGTGTCAGAAAGAAAGAGGGCCCGTTCAAGGGCCCTCGGATAAAAGTTGCCGCGTCGTCAGGCGCTCGCGACCACCGGTTCTGGCGTCTCTTCAGACGTCGTTAGTACCGACGTGCGAGCTGGCTCTGAGGGCGCGGCAAGCTCAACTTTGTAATAGGCCTTTACTTCGATGGGGATCTCGGTCATCAGGAAGAGTTTCGCATCGGAAACATCCTCGTTGTTTCGGATGTGCTCGACGAACTTCACTGCCTCTTCCAAGGATCCGGTCTGATGAGTCGCAGCCTTTCCTTCCGAACTGGTGAACATCACCATGTGCATCGTGAACCTCCCGCTGACGACTTACGAACCACTCCTGGATTGTTTGTCGGACGACAGGTGATATCGCTTTAGTGAACTTTCTGTTTATGCCACGCTAGGTATGACGATGCTGCCCCAACTACAACTAGCAATCCGGCTGCCAGCGCGACGGGAGAACCCCCGCGCTTCCCAGGAGCACTCGCTCCCGCTGTCCCACTGATGCCGGCGGCCTGCGCCTTTGGCGAGGTACCGGCGGAAGGCCCTGGCGTTACCGACTGACCAGGTGACGGCGTACTCGTCGCATTCGAAGTTCCCGAAGAGCGCGACCCAGTTCGCGAAGTCTTGCCGCCACCGGAACCCGAGCCCCCCGCTGTAGTGCCGCCACCGGAAGAGACAGGCTGAAGCCCGGCAACGGCCTTGGCAAGGTTCAACCTCCCGTGCCCGTAGAAGAGCGAGGGTCCTACGTTGTCTGCAGTCGATAGGATGCGATCGACGGTCTGCTGAGGCGTAAGACCAAGGGAAAGCAGAACGGCCGCGGCTCCAGAAACATGGGGGGCCGCCATCGACGTCCCGCTTAGATACGCGAACGAAGTAGTTTTGTTTTGGGTCGTCCAGAAGGTGGAGAAGATCTCATCGGCGTCGGATGAAGTGTTTGGGTCTGCACCCCCGGGGGCGACAAGGCCCCACATAGCATCGCCAACCTTAGATGAGTATGTCTGCGGCATAACGTCATTTCGGTCGGTAGCGCCAACCACCAACGCTGGCTCATCGCTATAACCCGACATCACCACTTCGTTCCCACCAGCAACGACACAGATGGAACCGGCATCCCATGCATCGCGTAGCGCCTGGCCAAAACTTGGACCGAGCACAGCCTGCACCTGATTGCCGAGTGACAGATTGATAACCGCGGCATGGTTCTGGACGGCGTAGTGGATCGCGTCTTCTATATGGCATGGGGGACCACTGCTGCCCCCGCACGACCCGGTTTCATCGAGGACACGAAGAGGCATGATCTTGGCATCGGGAGCAACGCCGGCAACTCCGTAACTGTTACCCGTGCTCGCGGCGGCGATCCCCGCTACGTGGGTTCCGTGACCAGCATCGATCGGATCTGGATTCGGCCCATCCGGTGTCGGGTTGTTGTCGCCATCGATGTAATCGTGTCCTTGCACGATCTTCGCTTTCAGGTCCTCATGGTCCAAGGCGATCCCCGTGTCGATGATCGCGATGGTTACGCCTTTGCCTGTTCCTGTTTGCCACGCGGTGGGGGCCCCGATCTTGGTCATGCCCCATTGCCGGCCGAGATAAGTGTCATTGGCGTTGACACTCGCACCCGCCAGAGCAGGCATTAGAACCAGAACGAGCATCGAAGCAAACGCCAGGGACCTCTTGGTCATCATTTGATTATGACTTGGATGAAGATATGAAAAGTTCCTTGAGCGAACTAAATGCTTCTAAACATTTTCCGGCCCCCAGTACCACCGATTCGAGCGGTTGGTCGGTCAGGTGTACCGGCACGTCACATTCTTCGGACAGTCGCATGTCCAAACCGCGCAGCAGGCCTCCCCCACCGGTCAAAGCTATGCCTCGTGCGAGGATGTCCTGCCCGAGTTCAGGAGGGGTTTCGGCGAGGGCCGCCACCACTGCTTGAACGATCGATGCGACCGGATCGGCGATGGCTTCGCGCATCTCTTCGCTTGTTATCTGAACGACCTTCGGCAAACCGGTCGCAAGATCGCGTCCGCGTATCTCGGCCTTCTCCTCATCTGCCAACGGGAATGCACTTCCAACCGCGATCTTGATCTGTTCGGCGGTTCGTTCGCCGATCACGATCGCGTACTCGCGCCGGATGTATCGAGAGATCGCGTCATCGATGTCGAAGCCCCCAACCCTGATCGACTTGTTCACGACAACGCCGCCCATGGAGATGACTCCAACCTCACTCGTGCCGCCTCCGATATCAACCACCAGGTTCCCGGTTGGTTCATGGATAGGAAGCCCAGCGCCTATAGCAGCGGCCACTGGCTCCTCGATCAGATGCGCGGAGCGCGCGCCAGCTGCGATCGACGCCTCCATGAGCGCACGTCTTTCCACTTCGGTAATGGCCGACGGTACGCAGATCAAGACGCGCGGCCGCGGGATCTTCTTTCGAACTCCAACCTTTTCCATCAACAATCGGATGTAGCGTTCGGTGATATCGAAGTCGCTGATCGCCCCACGCCGCAATGGTCGTTCGGCGACGATGTAGCCTGGGGTCCGACCGATCATCCGGTATGCCTCTTGTCCCATCGCCAGAACCTGATCGTTCTCGCGGTTAACAGCAATGACAGTTGGCTCGTTCAGCACGATGCCCCGGCCTATCGCATATATAAGGGTGTTAGC
Organism: Actinomycetota bacterium; assembly: GCA_046262935.1. Lineage (GTDB taxonomy): Bacteria > Actinomycetota > CADDZG01 > JAHWKV01 > JAHWKV01 > JBHELT01. Next base: position 35,952 of record JBHELT010000104.1, read on the forward strand.
GGTGCCGAGATCGATCGCTATGTCTCGGCTCATCAAGTCCTACCGGCGCCTGCCTTGCGCACCGGAGCATCGGGCTCAAGCGCTTTGATGGCGCGTTTGAATGAGTTCACAGACTTGGCCGGATCGTTGCTCGGCCGGTGCCTGAGAGCGAGTACTGCGATGATCGCGGCCGCCATTAAGACGGCGAAGACGAGATAGAACATCTCAAAGGCAGTATATCGGCCGTAGGTCTGGGCGGTTCACGGGTGATTCACCCATGATGCTTCCCCATCGACGAACAACTCTTTCTTCCAGATCGAAACCTGCTCTTTCAAAGTATCTATGCAGAACTCACATGCATCGAAAGCGGGTCCGCGGTGAGGCGCCGCAACAGCCACGATGACCGAGCACTCTCCAGGAGACAAAGAACCCGTTCGGTGAACCAGCCATATGTCCGAAACATCCCATCTTGTTCGCGCCTGCTCACCGATCTCGCGCATCTGGGCAACGGCCATCTCATCGTAGGCCTCATATTCGAGTCCGGACACTTGTCGCGAGTCGGTCGAGTCACGCACGTAACCGCCGAATGTAACCAGCGCGCCATCTGAAACGCCCGGCGAGATCTGGGGCGAGGCACGCGACGGATCGATCACTTCTGTGGTGATGACTGCAGTTACCTTTCCGGGCAGACTCATCCGACAACCTCTTGGATCGCTTCTCTGACGAGTTCGCCGTCGGGAACATCGGCCGGCTTGTCGGCTAACCATGCCCATCGAATCACTCTGGAAGGGTCGATCACGAAGACCGCCCGGCGCCCGACCTCTCGGTAACCAGCGACCTCATCGAAATAACCCGTGTACGCGGGGATCGCTTTGCGTTCGAAGTCGCTCAACAAAGGGAAGCTCAAACCGAGTTTGTCTGCGAACGCACGATGCGAGAAATGCGAATCAACGGAGACCGCGACGACCTGCGCCCCCATAGCAGAGAACTCATCGTACTTCGCCTCGAACTGAGACAACTCCGAAGTTCAGACGCCGGAGAAGTCGAGCAGATAGAAAACCAAAACCAGCGCTTTGTGGTGAGCCAACGAGGAAAGCACATCGACGCGCTCGCCACTCATCGACACCACTTCGGACCTCGGCGCTTCATCGCCAACCTTTACCAATGAGCCTCCTAAATCGCGATGAGACTAGTTAAGCCGAGATGCGAAGATAGCTCAATGTACGAACTGGAACCCGAAGAGCTCAACAGGGCACTTTCACAGATACCCTTGTTCCACGAGATCCAACGTGTGCTAGCGGCTCGCTCCGGGCCCGTCAACTGGCAGATCGCAACCCAGATCGCCCGTGCAGTCGCTGGAGCGGGAAAGCTTACGAAGAGCCCAGCCGCATCGGACACATCGACTTTCCAGGAAGCGGTGCGCATCGCTGAGATGCAGCTCACCGCCCGACTAGGAACAGACCCATCATCGCATCTAACTGAGGTACGTTTGATCGACCGCGTCGGATGGGTGGATCTTAACTTCGAGACACTAAGACCCATGATCGACAGGCTCGCGGCCAGGCTCTCCGGTCAGTTTGGGGTTCCCGGCATGGCGTCGCCACCTCAACTGCAGACCTTCTTCGATGCATTGGGCCCATTCCTCATTGGATCGCAGGTTGGCTTCCTCACCGGCCATCTTGCTCGCCAGCAACTAAGCGGATACGACCTGCCGCTTCCGAGCCATGGCCCAGACCTGGTGACTTTCATCTTCCCCAACATCGTCGGTGTGGCCGAGGAACTCGATCTCGACGACAAACAGTTCACTTTGTGGGTGGCACTTCACGAGAGCGCGCACCGCGCGGTTTTCAGTCAGCATCCATGGGTACCAAAACATCTTCTTGACCTCGTCACGGGATACATCGACGCTGCTCAGATCGATCTTGCGGAGATCATGAGCAAGTTGGAAAACATCGGTGAAACCGACGCCTTGGCCCAACTGACCCAGAGGCCCGATCAACTCCTTCCGCTGCTGGTGAACGACGAACAAAAAGGGCACTTGCCCAAGATCCAAGCCTTCTTAGCAGTGATCGAAGGGCACGCCGACCACCTGGTTGAGCAGATATCAGGTGGGGGCCTGATACCTGAATCGGAAAAGATCTCCGAAGCTATCGTGCGACGCAGGGCTGAGACCTCATCCGCCGACAGGTTGCTCAATCAACTCCTTGGAGTCGATCTGAAGCCCGAGACCTACCGAGCAGGGGTCAGGTTCATCAAGGCTGTGGCAGAAGCCGGTCGCCAAGAGGTGCTGTGGCGTGGGCCGGACTCGCTGCCTCTTCTCGACGAGATCACGCAACCGTCGGCCTGGCTTTCGCGCGTTGGCTTCTCGACAGGCCCCTAGTTATCGAAGTTCGATCAGGCGGGCCTTTGGCCCGCTTACTGCTAGATCGAGCATCGCCACTGTGGGGACGCGGGCGAACCGAGGATCGCAGGCGCTCCCAGGGTTAACCAACAGCAGATCGCCGTCGTCTTCGATCATGGGCTGATGTGAGTGTCCGAAGACAACTACACGACACTCTGGGAACCTATGGCGCAGCGATCGCCTGCGGGCAGCCTTGCCCCCTGAGTCGTGTATCACCCCTACCTTCCATGACGCCGCGTCGACCACCAACGTTTCAGGAAGGTCAAGCGAAGTCGGGTCGCAGTTTCCCAGTACGGCGTGCAACGGGGCGATCGCGCGAAGGTCGATAAGCACCTGTTTGTTCACAACATCTCCCGCATGGATGACCGCATCGACACCTTCGAAGAGATCGAAAACCTGATCGGGCACCTGGCGCGCCCTTGACGGGATGTGGGTGTCTGAGATGACTCCGATCTTCATCGGTTACATCCTCTTATAGGGGGAACTTTGTGGCTAGAACCTCGATGGGCCGATTCCTGCTATTGTGCTTGGGCGAGGGCACGGCCCAGGTTCATGCATCATGCAGTACCAGCAGTTCCCTCTTTACGCCGGAAGTTCCGGCACAGCAGCACGGAAGAAGGAGGGAACAGGCTATGCCCAAGGGTACAGTCAAATGGTTCAGCTCGGAGAAAGGCTTCGGTTTTATCTCCCGCGATGATGGGGACGATGTATTCGTTCACTTCAGTGCCATCGAAGGAAGCGGATACCGCAACCTCGAAGAAGGTCAGCCGGTCGAGTTCGAAGTAACGCAGGGCCCCAAAGGTCTTCAAGCTTCGAGCGTACGGATGATCTCTGGCTCACAAGAATCATCGCTAGCCGAATAGGGAGCATCGTTTGAGCACAAGCACCATCGCGTGGGAGGGCCGATTCGGCGAAGCCGACTTGAAGATCGAGATCCCCCCATCTGGCAGGATCCACGCAGAGTGGAAAACCCCGGCAGGAACGCGAAACAAAGTCGTCGATTCGATCGAACAGCTGGAGCGAAGCGTTCTGTTTCAGTTGATGGTGGGAACCGATGTTGGTGACGAGATTCGCGAAGAAGTAGCGGATGCCGTTGCCATATCACTTGCCAACCGGCATCCATTCCCGAACCAAGATCCTTCGCAGCCAACGCGCCCAGCGCGCAAGAAGCCCAAACCCGGTCAGCAAAGAAGACGTCCGGGCGGGGCCCCAAGGCCGCGTCGCCGCCGATAGAGTTATCTGCTCAAGAGCCTTAAGCACGAAGGGCCCCCAACATGGGGGCCCTTCGTGCTACTCGTAAGCAGAGACACCAATCGCGGCCAGGTACTCTATTCCCGGGATTCGTGGGGACTCTCGCGTGCCTCTTTCATGATCTTGGCGAGATCCAAGAGTACTCTTTTTGTCATGGGCCTTCGCCGCTCTCCGCTGTCGCGAATACCCGGGTGAAGCTCGGAGAGCCGATTCCATTCTTCTTCTCCGACGTCAAATCTTCCGTCAGCAGATAAGGCCACAAGTTCGGCCAGGGCCCCGCTCGACTCAACGTCAGTTTCCCCTGGATCGTAAATATGCAACTCGATAGGTCGGTCGCCGGCGGCCTCGATGCCTCGTCGAAGATAATCCTTCGCTGACCGGGACAGTTGGACGAACCCAGTCTTTTCTAGAGTCGAGAACTCATTTGCGACATCCTTAGGCACCCAAAGTACCACCGGTGTTGGACTGTTTACTTCAACCACTTCATGTGCCCCTTCTATCACTCATTATTATGGCACCCAACTTGAATGGACTGAAGGGGAAACCTTGAAGAACTTGCGTCGCATCCTAATTACGCTTGTGTTAGTGGGTGGATTTTCCCTGCCGATCATTAACTTACAATCAGCCCCCCGGGGGGTTGTTTCGAATCTTCCTTTGATTGCAGCGCCAGCATCGGCGAGTTCAATGCTGGCCGAAGATGGCGAGAACGCTGACGGCGAGCCAGGCGTCTGGATTACCGTTTACGATGACGACGGTAATATCACAGATCTTTTCTTCATCCCGGCGGACACTGAAGGGAATCCACCTCCTCGGTTATTGGTGTCATGGACGCTTAGTCGCCCGGGCGCACCCGAGGTCTGTATTGGGTCACAATGCGTTCCCGGACCCCTGTGAAAGTCTCAAGGATCTTAGAGTTCAAAATCTTTCTATCCAGTACGTCCGGATCAGCCAACATCACAGGTCTCACAACCCGGCATGCGTCGCAACTTCAATTCACCGAAAGTCGTGGACTGCGCGTCGAAGGTGAGCAATCGACCTACCAACGGGTCGCCGTAGCCGACGAGTAGCTTGAGGGCTTCATTCGCTTGTAATGCACCAACCACTCCCGGGAGCACGCCCAGGACACCAGCTTCCCCTCACGTGGGGGCCAGGTGATCCGGAGGCGCTTCGGGGTGCAGGCACCTGTAACAAGGGCCACCCTTGGCCGGCCAGAACACGCTGACATATCCCTCGAATCTGTAGATGGAGCCATAGATGTAGGGGATGTCGTGACGGAACGCTGCATCGTTCAACAAGTACCGCGTTGCGAAGTTGTCGGTGGCGTCGATGACGACATCGAAGTCGGAAACGATCCCGTCGACATTGTCCGCAGATAACCGGTCGGTCCAAACCTTAACGGCAACGTCAGGATTGAGGTCCCCGATCGTCGCAGCAGCGCTCTCGGCTTTGTTGACGCCGATGCGTGATGTGGAATGGATGATCTGGCGTTGAAGATTGTTCTGTTCGACCGAATCGAAATCCACGATGCCGAGCGTGCCTACCCCTGCGGCCCCCAGATAGTAGATCGCTGGAGAACCAAGGCCCCCCGCCCCAACCACAAGCACCTTGCCATCGCTGATGAGGGTTTGGCCTTCTTCGCCGACCTCGGGCAAGACGAAATGCCTTGAATATCTGTCGAGTTGGTCGGGGGTCCAATTGCGGGGCACAACCACTGGCAAACCGCGTTCGCGCCAGACATTGATCCCGCCTGCCATGTGTCGCACGTTCGTGTAGCCCAGCTCTTCCAGCGTCACCGAAGCCAGCGCGGAACGAAGGCCTCCCGCGCAATAGACCAAGATTGGCGCGTTCTTGTCGGGCAAGGCTTCATCAACCCGCAACTCGAGGTAACCGCGCGGTATGTGGATGGCTCCGGGAACATGGCCTGCCCGCCACTCATCGCCTTCACGAACATCAACCAGCATCGGCGGCTGGGGGCCGATCGTTTCCTTGAAGACCTCCTCGGGCTGCAGGGCCGTTATGCGCGCCCGGGCTTCGCGAAGAGCATCTCGTCCAGTTGAATTCTCATCCATACTTAGGTCTCCGGGATCACGTTGGCACTTAGGGTCGCCTAACCCACACAGTTTAGCCGCTCATTCGGCTAACCTTGGTGCCATGGGATTTCTGACCGACGAAGATCGACTGGTCTTGGGTGAGCGTTTCGAGAACGAACTTACCTCCGCTGTCGACGTGATGCTTTTCACCGAATCGCCGAGCCTCCTTTACGTTCCGGGGATGCGCACATGCGAGTCATGCAAAGACACCGAAGAACTATTGACTGAGGTGTCGGCGCTCTCCGATAACTTCCGCCTCAGCATCCATGATGTGAAGAATGAAACCGAGATGGCCGAACGCTACGCCATAACAGCCACCCCTACCATCGCCATAACCCCAGCCGGATCGCAGGATGCCGGTGTACGTTTCCTCGGGATGCCGGCGGGATACGAATTCGCGTCATTCCTCGAATCGCTCCTTTCCGCTGCCGACCCGGATTTCAGGCTGCAACCCGAAAGCATGGATCGGCTTGGGGGCCTTGATGTCGAGGTAGACCTGAAAGTGTTTTCAACACCCACCTGACCTCACTGCCCAAGCGCCGTCGTGACGGCGCATCGGATGGCGATGGCAAGTCGCATGATCACCTCGACTGCGATCGAGGCTCGTGAGTTCAGTGAGATGTCAGGCAAGTACGACGTGTACTCCGTTCCAAAGATCATCATCAACGATCAACACGCATTCGTTGGTGGATTGCCTGAAGCCAACTTCATCGATGCCGTACTGTCATCGATCACCGATGCGGGCTTCGATGAAGGTCGAACGCTTGGTGACAGCACACAAAGCTAGACTGCACCGAACCAACCCATCACCCGGAGGCGAACATGCACGAGAGCAATGCTCAGTTGCTAAAAGACCTGTATAGCGCATTCGATAACGCCGACCTTGCAACGATCCAAAGCTCATTAGCCGAAGACAGCGTCATCCACTTCGCCGGAGCGGGCCCTCTGGCCGGAACCTATAAGGGAAAAGATGAAGTCTTGGGCCTACTTGCCGAGTTCATCAGCCGTTCCGAAGGCACTTACAAGATCAAGATCCATGACGTGCTCGCGTCGGATGATCACGTCGTTGTGCTGAGTGAGTCGACGGCCAAGCGGGCCGACAAGGAGTTATTCGAGCAAGGCGTCGAAGTATTCCATGTCAAAGACGGGCAGATCGCCGAAGCATTCTTCACCGGGATGAATCTGGAAGGCATGCACGACTTCTTCTCGTGATCAAAGACGCGGCACCCTTTCGTTCTGATAGCGGCCGTAACAAGCGAGCGAAGACCACAACTCATCCTCTGAGTTGTGCCTTCTCTTCAAACAATCGAGCGCGTCCTTCAAGGTTGTCGCCTGAAAACCGTGCCGAAGATCGATCAGCCACTTCCCCTTGAAGGTGGCAACGCCTGCATCGATAGACCGGTTGACGCGCGTCTTTGGAACACTTATCAGGTCGAGAGCGCTGAACAAGACCAAGCGTTCGTTGAGGATGTCGTTGACGACTAGATAGGCCCGCGGTGCACGAAGCACGATCTTGCGGGCCGACAACTCATCGAGGATGAACAGGTCCGTCTCGGCGACCTCGCAGCACGAGGTCCACGCTTCACGATAGTGCTGCCTCTTTTCTTTCACCTCCAAGAACACGCGTCGTCCGCGGAACCCCAGTTCGAAATCGACCTCGTCGAAAGAATCGGTTGAATCAAGTAGTTCGAACTCGCCATCGTCGGTGATGGCCTTTCTCATCTGGCGCTCGAAAACATGCCGCTGTTTGGTGTCGGTCGCCCAATGTTCAGGTTTTCGTGTGTAAGTCATCCGCGCGTATGTAACACGCGTGGGATGATGTGGAGCGGATTTTCCAAGCCGCCGAACGACGAAGGACACTGGACATGCTCATCGTGATGCACAAGGACTCGACCGATCTGCAGATCGAGGCTGTCCTGGCCAAGGTTCGAGCGACAGGCACGGAGTGTTTCGTATCGCGCGGCGATTACCACACCGTCATCGGCATAGTTGGCGACCCTGAACCCTTAGAAGAACTACCTCTGGCAGCCATGTCGGGGGTTGAGCGAGTGCAGCGAGTCACCAAGTCTTACAAGGTCGTTTCGCATGAAGGACACCCAGGCCAATCGACCATCGAGGTACGCGGCCACTCCATAGGGCCCGATACGTTCACCCTGATCGCTGGGCCATGCGCGGTTGAAACCGAGCAACAAACCATCGAGGCAGCCGTTGCTGCGAAGCAGGCTGGAGCGCACATCCTGCGCGGCGGGGCTTACAAGCCGCGCACATCGCCATATTCATTTCAAGGGCTCGCCGAAGATGGCCTGAGGATCTTGGAACTTGCTCGTCAAGAAACTGGGCTCCCGATCATCACCGAGGTGATGGACGCTCGCGATGTCGAAAAGGTTGCCAACGTTGCCGACATACTTCAGATCGGCACCCGCAACATGCAGAACTTTCCTTTGCTGCGCGAAGTGGGTTCAGTAGGCAAACCGGTGATGCTGAAAAGAGGCATGACCGCCACGATCGAGGAGTGGTTGATGGCCGCCGAACACATCGGGCGTCAAGGAAACCTCCAGATAATCCTCTGCGAGCGTGGCATACGAACGTTCGAAACTGCAACCCGAAACACGCTCGACATATCCGCGGTCCCCGTTGTGCGCGAAGAGTCTCACCTGCCGGTCATCATCGATCCATCGCATGCGGCCGGAAGGAGAACACTGGTGGCTCCGCTTTCTCGTGCAGCGGTAGCGGTTGGTGCCGACGGTGTGATGATCGATGTGCATTGCGAACCCGAGAAGGCTCTGACCGATGGGCCTCAGGCATTGGTTCCGGAAGAATTGATGGCCCTTTCCAAAGAGATCCGCTCTCTAGCGGAAAGCATGGGCCGTCGCTACTGAGAATCGCTTCTAAGACTCAGCCTTGTCTGGCGCCTCTTTGTTTTGGGCATCGCCTTCATCGAGACCTTTCTGAAACTCGCCCTTGGCCTTGCCCAGCGACCGTGCGATCTCCGGAAGTCGCTTGGCGCCGAAGAGAAGCAAGATGACGAGCACTACGATGATCAGTTCACCGGGGCCGAAATTCATTTTGATCTCCTTATCAACTTGAACCGTGGAAGAACTTCCTCGGCGAAAAGGTCGACGCCATCGGCATCGGCGATCTGGAAAGGAAGCGTGCCGAACCCAAGGATAACCTCTTGAGCGCCCAAGTCAGCGAAAGCCTGGATGCGTTCTTGCATCCGGTCGGCGTCGCCTGACAATTTGTCCATCCGCCACGACTCGAAATCGATACCACCAGTGCCTTCAGGGGCTGCCTGCATGTACCTTTCCCAGCGCAGAAGCGCATCTTTCTCAGAGCTTCCCGGAACCGTGTAGAGACCAACGCTTCGGGTAACTTCATCGGTTGGGCGGCCGATCCGATCCATCTCTTGGTCCAGGACAGCAAGTCTTTTCGCGTAATCCTCGGGCGTATAAGCCCAGACCGAGTTGAACCCGTCTGCATGTCGCGCGGCGACACGCACAACCCTGTCGCCTTTACCACCTACCCAAACCGGAGTAGGTCGCGACGGTACCGGCGTGTTCCACGCATCCTCGATACGTAGATGCTTGCCCTTGAGATGGAACGGCGAACGCGAGATCAGACCTTTGACGATCTGCACCGTTTCCTCGAGCCTCGCCACGCGCTCGCCAGGTGGATCGAAGCTGATCCCCGCAGCCGCGAACTCTCGTTCGTACCAACCAGCTCCCAAGCCGATCTCGAAGCGCGATCGTGAGATGAGGTCGATGGTGGTTGCCATCTTTGCGACCAGTGTCGGGGACCGCAAGTCGCTGCACGCGACCATGCACCCGATCCTAATGGTGCTCGTCTCCGCGGCTAAAGCCGCCAGCGTGGTGAAAGCCTCCATCGTTGGTTGTGGTACATCGGACCCGCCGTACTTGGAGAGATCCAAGAAAAGATGGTCCGACAGCCACGCCGAATCGAAACCAAGGCGCTCTGCCCTGAGGGCCCAGTCGCGCACGCGCTCCCAGTCGATGGATGAATCGCCAAGACTGTAGCCGTACTGAGGAAGGGCTATGCCGAATCGCAATGTTCTACGAGCTTATTCGTTCCAAGACCGGATGGTCGTCGGCCCCAAGACCTTCCATCAACCGCAAAGCTTTCACCGCGAGATGAAGATGAAGTTTGTCTTCGGGGTCTCGAAGCGAACGACCCGTAAGTTTCTCGATCTGTTTCAATCGATAAGTGACGGTGTGAGGGTGGGCGTACAAACGAACCCCAGCCTCTTTCGCACTTTCATCGGTGGCGAAGTAGGCAGCGAGAGTCTTTACCAATTCGCTCCTTCTTCTCTTGTCGTGTTCGACGATGGCGCCGATCACCTCGTCCACGAAGCGTGAAACCAATGCACTGTCGGAACGCAAGAACCGATAGAGGAGAAAGTCCTCGAAAACGTGAACTCGGTCTTGCTTATTGATAACCGATCCGATCTCGAGCGCCTCGCGCGCTTCCAAGTAGCTTCGCCTGCATCCTTCTAGGCTCGGATATGGCCCTCCTACTCCGATCGAATACTCGTCGCCGAGTTCATCGGACAAAAGCCCAGCCACCACCGATGCTTTCGGAGAATTCCCTGGCGCCAGCGCCAGAAGCCCGATCGCCTGGCCGCCGCGTCTGTCCACCATCGGCTGACCCGCGGTTTTCAATCGTTCGCCCAGTCGATCCAGGGCTCGCGAGAGTTCGAGTTCGGTTTTGGCCGCATCGGTTTCTGACCCGTCGCAGGCAACAACCACCGCGATATGGGGCCGCGCTAGGTCGTAACCGAAACTTCGAGAGCGCTCCAACATGTGGTCGACCGATGTATAAGAACCAAGCAGAAGGTCGTGCAGAAACTCACGACGCGCTGCCTCTTGCTGTCTTACTAATGAACGTTGCGTTACTGAATAGCGGTTAGCAACCGCCGATGAGATCTGATCGGTGAACTTCATCAAAGTGCCGCCCAACTCGATCGCAACCTCCATGGGAGGTCCGCTCGGGCCTGTCAGTTGCTCGGCCAAGTGATCCCAAAGAACACGCCCAACCATCCGGAATGCCCGAAGAACGTCTTCGAGCGGTATCGCTTGTTGCGCCCTTTGTTCCCCCACGACGCCTAGAGCATCGATATCGCGTTTGGAAAGGTCCTTGCCCTCACCGAGTGCTCTGACGAAAGCGGCAACGTTTCTGGCCGCGGCTTCTTCAACTTCATGCCGGTGGGAAACCTCGTTCAAAGCGGCGTATCCAGGGATCTCGGCCCAGATCCGGTCGGTGATATCCCTGGCAACCTGGGGCACTTGCGATTCGAATCGTCTAACCAAGCGGACCAGGTCGATCGATGTTGAGCGGGTTGGAGACATCGTTTGCTCCTTCGGATCGAGCTTGTGATTGTTTTCACAATCCTTTGTACCTACAGTACAGTGGTTCTGGCGGCCAATCCAGTGGCTCGGGGGCCCCGTTTTCGAGGGTTTTATTGTGTTTGAAGAACAACATGGGTGCCTAAACCGTTTCGGTCCCCACCATCGAGATGGCTTTCCAAATGGCACCCTTAGCCGCCATGGCGTTGTCGAGTGCCCACCCGTCGAGCCCTTCGGTTGGGTCGAGACCGGCGATCAGGGTTGAGCCATCCTGTTCGTACACGACGATGTTGCAGGCAAGATGATCGCCAACATCCAAGCCTTGTCCACCGAGATTTTCCGTATGGATCACCTGCTCCCAAACGCAGAGGAAAAGGTGCTGGCGGCCCCCTTCGCCGATACTTGCTGGCGCGGGCATCTCCGACAAGATCCGAAAGCCATTCGAACGCAGGCAAAGCCGGGTTCTCATCACGGCCACGTCGAAATCGAGCACCGTTGCTATACCTATCCCGGTTTCATCGTCCACGACTCCTATGCTATCGGCATGGACCTAGCCGTGAACACCTTGCAGTGAACGCAGACGGGGTATTCGAATGCGTGCCCAATGTCTCAGAGGGCGCACACAGCGATCTCATCGAGGAACTCAAGTTAGTCGCTAGCGCGTCGGCCAAGATCGTCGACCTCCACTTCGATGTCGATCACGGTCGCTCGGTGTTCACGCTATTCGGGCCCAAAGATGGGTTAGTCGCAGCTATCAAACAACTTGCAACCAAAGCGATAGAGAGCATCGACATAACGCACCATCGGGGAGTGCATCCACGGATGGGTGCGATCGATGTCATCCCCTTCGTCGACTTGACGCCTGCCCATCGCGTCTACAACAAGCAGGCGGCACAGGCTTGCGCAGAGTACATCGGCATCAACCTAGAGGTTCCCGTATTCCTTTACGGCGGCGCGTCAGCCAACGCTACTGAGTTGCCTGATATTCGCAAACGAGCATTCGATCCAATGATTCCGGACCTCGGTCCCCATTCGCCACACCCAACAGCCGGAGCGGTTGCGATCGGCACGCGCGGCCCCCTAGTAGCGTTCAACGTGAACCTGGCAACCGATGACATCGAAGTCGCCAGGGATATCGCCAGCCGGATCCGCGAGTCGAGTGGCGGACTTCGTGGGGTGCGAGCGATCGGCCTAGAACTTGCCTCCATCGGCCTCACCCAGGTTTCGTGCAACTTGATCGAGCCTTCGGTGACTACGATGGCCGACGTTCTCGACGCGGTGTCGTCGATAGCTGAAAAGACCGAAACGCTCATCGCTGGGACGGAACTTGTTGGGCTGGCCCCGCGTGAGGCATTCGGGGGCCGAAGCGGCAAAGCCCTTCGCTTGTCCCGATACAAGGTGCTCGAGGAGGAATTGGATAAAGGAGTCGGCGAACTCTCCCCTTGAGAGCTCCCGGTTTGATCTCCGGGCCTTCCGCGTGCCTAAGAAGCTAGCTTGCGCAGCTTCCGGCGCTCACGTTCGCTGGTGCCGCCCCAGATCCCGAACTGCTCCCTGTTGCTCAGGGCGTATTTCAAGCACTCAACCCTGACGGGACAGTCGCCGCACACGTTGCGTGCTGCCTTAGATGAGCCACCACGCTCCGGGAAGAAGATCTCTGGATCTACTTCTAGGCAGCGCGCTTTACCCTGCCATAAAAGGCCCTGCTGAATGATCGCCATCCTTCTCGCTCCGTCGCTCGAATTACAACCTGGTAATTCTAGCATTGTGATTCGCGATGGCGTCAATAGTCAATATCAGACTTTTTTCGCGACATTTCTTCGCGAATTGATGGCAGATTGGATGATCGAGGTGAGAGCAGATGGGTCAGCCAGAGGTTTCAGGATGACCTCGTCGGCCCCCGCCTGCAGGCACACCCACCTGTCCTGCGTCCGCTCACAGATGAGGACGAGGCCAACTCGGTCCCCGTCAGGGCGCAGACGCAGTTCTTTTGCGGTCGAAAACCCCCCATCACTGAGATCCAGAACAGCTGCGTCGAGGCTCCGCCGGTCCATCGCCGTCAAGGTTGCGGACATATCCGACGACAATTCGACCTCATAAATGTGAGGCGATATCGAACCGGCTGCCTCCACGATTTTCTCGTCGGTGCTCATCACGCACACGCGCAACCTCGACGGGGTCGGCATTGCTGTCAAAGCCCCTTCCAACCTCGCTCAGTGAGCGCCTTCTCGTGGGGATATGGGTTGAGTGCCTGCATGCGCCACATAATGGGGCCCCCCGGTCGTGAGGGCAACCGGTCCTCAAATCGGACGAACCGAACGAGTGGAACTTCCGCTATCCGCGAAATGACGTATCTGACCAATCAGCGACGGCCGATGCGTAACGTTCCCGCCCCCATTGCGTTATGAGGAGTAGCAACATGCAACGGGGGAAAGGTCGGGACCAATGGCAGAGTTTTCAGTTACAACGACATGCAACACCTGTGGCTCGGTCCCAGTGGATCCGTCGCAGATCCAGCTACATCTTCAAGATCAGCCAATGAGTTACTTCTCATGTGCTTGCCCTTCCTGCGGGCAACTTCTTGGCGGCACAGTGGGAACACAAGTCGCACTCGGTCTTGCTGGAAGAGGCGCAACGATCTCGGAGTTGCCTTTCTCACCGGAACTTCTCGAGCGACCGCAATGCGGTCCGATCGATCCTAACGATCTGATCGAGTTTCACTACCTACTCGAGCGCGATGACTGGTTCGACATGTTAGAGAAGTCGCTTCATACGGGGGATGTTTGAAAGCAGTTAAAGCAGAGGGGGAACTGGTTTTCCAGCTGGGGTGGGGGGCCCCAGTGGGAAGACCGAAACAGGGGGGAAGTTCGCAAGGAAGGCGGTAACACATACGGCGGCAAGAAGGAGGCTTCGGCCTCCTTCTTCCTTTTCCGATTCCGAAATGGGTTTGACATAGGCCCGACTATCCAATGCCTTTGCGGAATGAACGAGTTGGGATATGGGTAGGAAGATCAGATGAAAAGCTGGCTACATGGAACGCAGCGCCTGATGCGACGGGTTCACAGGATCGACCTACGACTATTCCGCAAAGTCGCCAAGGTCGAACATCAGGGGGTAAACGATGGCCTGGTTCATCTCAGCCGCGCGGCGAATCATTCCCGCCTTTGGATCGCCATCGCATTCATCCTTGCCTCCCTCGGCCGGCGCGCCGGACGGCGAGCGGGTCTGCGCGGCATGCTCTCGATCGCCATCGGCTCTCCGCTGGTCAACTTCAGTATCAAACGCATCGCGAGGCGCAGGAGGCCCCACATGGGTGTCGTGCCCAAAGGCAGGCACTTGATGCGTATCCCGACATCAGGATCTTTCCCTTCTGGGCATGCAGCATCTGCATTCGCCTTTGCGTTCGGGGCAGGCATCGAGTGGCCAGCGACCGCGCCTTTCCTTTTAGGGCTTGCATCTACCGTCGCCTATTCGCGCGTCTATACCGGAGTTCACTACCCGGGTGACGTGATCGCAGGGGCGGTGCTTGGGGTTTCGAGTGCCCTAAGCACAAAGCGTTTCTGGCCAACGATCGGCGATGAGCCCGCTCCCGGGTCGCCGGTGCTGAGGCGAGTCGCAGCTGAACCCTCGAAGGACGGAAGCGGTCTAACGGTTGTTATCAATCCATCGGGTCACGGAGTGACCACCGATGTCACGAAACAGATTTCCGACCAGCTGCCCGCCGCGCGCGTCGTTCACTCCCAACCCGATTCGCTTACAGAAACGATCAGGGCCGAAGCGCAGAGAACCGATGTGATCGGCGTCGCGGGCGGCGATGGATCGGTCAATGCTGCTGCCGCGATTGCCAGGGAGATGTCGCTGCCTTTGGCCGTTTTCCCTGCCGGGACACTCAATCATCTCGCGAAGGACCTCGGTATTACGTCCCTCGACGACGCCATCGAGTCGATAAAGGAAGGTTCCGCCGCCTCGGTCGACACTGCATCGATCGACGATCAGTTATTCCTGAACACTGCTGGTTTCGGGATCTACCCAGTCATCGTCGATATCCGGCAGCGCTATGAAGACAAGATCGGCAAATGGCCAGCACTAGCTCTGGCTTTGGCCCTGGCTCTTCGTCGGTATGAACCAGTCGATGTTGAAGTAGATGGCCGACCGATGAGCATCTGGATGGCCTTCATCGGGAATTGCCGCTATGGCGCACCGGGGTTCACGCCGGGCGAACGCACGTCACTTGACGATGGAGTGCTGGATGTGCGCATCGTCGAGGCAACCGGTAAGCATCCAGGGCTCAGATTGTTCGCCAGTGTGATGACAGGAAGGCTGCATCGGTCGGGCCAGTATCACGCCATCGAGACGAAAGGACTACATGTTCGTTGCATGGCGGGTCCGTTACGACTCGCTCACGATGGCGAAACCTTCGATGGATCGCAAGAATTCTCCATCTGCAAGAACGAACAGCGGATAAACATCTTCGCCCCTACGCAGTGAACATGGTCGGCGGCAAGTCGAACCTACGCCGGGCCAGCACCGACCTTTTCCCTTGAGCCTTTACCCTGCCTCATGGGTCTTAGTTTTCCGATCACCGCATGGAGGATGAATGCGACTGCGAACGATGGGAGCGAGGCCCCCAGCCACACGAACTTTGAACTGAGCGGAGTGCCGATGAGCTTCGTGACCGGACCAGTCCACCATCCGGGACCGTTGGGCAGTATCCAGTGATAAACGAGCGTTCCCACTATCCATGGCACCAACGCAGACCACCGGATGCCTTCTACCTCCACGACGTTGCGAAGTATGAAGTGGTCGGCGAACCAAACTCCGAACAAAGGTATGAAAACGCTGCCCAACAGGAACAGGAAGGTCTCGAAGGCATCCATGCTGAGCCTTCCCGCAAGCACCGCTCCCGCGATGGTTACTACGGTGATCAGCAACCGGTTGTCGAGGTTGGCGAAGATGTTGCGCAACGATATCGCCGTGGAGTAAACATCGGCGAAAGCTTCATCGGTTTCGCCAACCAGCAATCCTGCAAGCAGCAAGATCCCGGTGATGGCGACTCCGCCGATCGAAAGGATGCCAACCGCGATACCTTGCGGCGTTGGATCGGTCTTAGGGATCACAAGGAACATCACTGCACCTAACGCGTAGAACCATGTATTGGCCAGTGCGTAGCCAACGAATGTGCCCAAGAACGAGCCGCGTTCGCTTCTGCAGAAGCGGTTGTAGTCCGCGACGAGAGGAAGCCATGAAACAGGCATCGCGATGACGAGGTCCAATGGGAGGCCAAAGATGGCGCCACCGGATGCGCCTTTGTGCGACCAAACGTCGCTCCCCGCATGGGTCACCATGTAGACCGTAACAACCGCGCCGATCGCAAGCACCAGCCACGCACCGAATCTCTCCATCCATGCCCTGACGACACCTAAGGGGCCCCAGATGCCAAGACCGAGCGTGACGGCGGTGAAGACCACCAACCAAAACCCGAAAGATGAGAAACCAAAGAGCTTGTCTGCGAGCTTGTCGGCAACGAGCGCCATAGCCCACAGTTCGAAGGCGGTCCAACCAAGGAGCTGAGCAGCGTTCAGAACCGTGGGTATCCAAGAACCTCTGCGCCCCAGCACTGTTCGAAGAGCTGCCATCGTGGGTACCGCCCGCTGAGTTCCGATGTAACCGCCGATGCCGAGAAGAGCGGAGCCAACGATGCTGCCGATAAAGATGCACAACAAAGCAGCACGCAAAGAAAGGCCTGTGCCGAAGGAACTTGGTGGGGCCACGAGCAGCATCCCTGTCGCGATAACCAACATCCCTATGCCGAGGTCCGCCCACAGAACACCAAGATCGAAACCACTGAAACCCTTGTGTTCGTCGGGGATGGGGTCGATGCCCCAATGCGATATGTCCACCAAGTCCTCCCTCCGCCGGCGTTACCCGGATCAGGTTCTAGGGTCGCTGGCTCCAGCCAGCCTCTCAGCCCGTTTCCACGAGCTCCCCTGCACGAAGCGAATACTAGCCCCTATCGGCCGAGGTGGGAGTCGTGCCACTTCGAAGCAAGTCGGGAAGGCAAACAAGAACGGCCCCCTTGTGGGGGCCGTTCTTTAGTTCAGAAACCTTCGAGTATCAGTGGAATGAATCTCCGCAGGCGCAGGTGCCTTGGGTGTTGGGATTGTCGATCGTGAAGCCCGACTGCTCCAGGCTCTCCAGCCAATCGAGCTTGGCGCCCTTGAGGTAAGGAGCCGACATCCTGTCGAGCCGTACTGTAACGCTCCCATACTCGGCAGAAACATCACCATCGAGCTCGCGGTCATCGAAGTAGATCGCATAACGAAGCCCTGAACAGCCTCCGGGCTGAACAGCAACCCTCAAGAAGTAGCCCGGCTCGCCCTCCGCCTCGAGCAGTTGCGCGACCTTGGCTGCCGCGGTGTCGGTGAGGGCAAGGGTTTGAGGCTCGGTCACCGTCTGTGTTGCGGAGGGCACTGTTGCGGTTGTGGTTTCCATTTTTCCTCCTGGTCTGCCTAGCAGATCTGTCCGGACAAGGATAACGCTTTATCGGCAGATATCTATCGCAAGTGATGAAAGAGCCAGTCGAGCCCCAGGGCTGCCGCGGCCCCGAGCGCCAGAGGGATGCTTCGGCGCGGTTTGGGGACCCCCTTCAGGTCGCCTTCGAAAAGCAACGGGGCAAGCAGTGAGATGAACGCCAAACCGAGCGATAAGAAGAAGGCCAGCAAGAAAACAACGTGGAAGACCTCGTGGAGTGCATGCAAACCTTAGAACAATCTCACTTCGACGCTTTGGCCCTTCTCGACAACCTCTGTGTTCTCATCGATCTCGACGAAACCATCGGCCTCTGCCATAGCACTGATCGAAGATGAGCCCTTATTGATGGGGATCGCTTGTCCTTCCTCGAGTCTGACCGGCAGGAATTCATATCGACCAACGGTTGATGGATGTTTGCGCGAAAGAATGGCGCTCGTCCTTAGCGGAACCGAGCCAAGACCCATGGCTCTGCGCAAGAAGGGCTGGACGAATATGTAGTAATCCGACAATGCCGACATCGGATAACCGGGAAGGCCGATCATCAACTTCTCCCCGGCGACACCAAGTACCACTGGCTTTCCAGGCTTCACGGCGGCTCCGTGAACCAACATCGTCCCGACCTTCTCGAAAACTTCGGTCACAAGATCGCCTCCGCCGAGACTGGAACCTCCAGACAACATGACCAGGTCGGCTTCGGCGAGACCCTTTTCGAGCGCGTCAGCAAGTGCCGCCCAGTCGTCGGCAACGATCCCAAGATCCAGGACATGTGCACCATCCATCTGCAGGGCACCTTTCAACGTATGCGTATTGATGTCGAAGATCCGGCCAGCCGCTATCGCACCTCCAGCTTCTACGAGTTCTGGCCCGGTTGAGAACAATGCGATCTTCGGCTTGACCACTACGCTCACGCCCGAGTGACCACACGCGGCTAGAACTCCTAGGTGGCGTGGTTCGAGAAGGGTCCTCGCGCTAAGCGCGATCGCGCCAGATGCAAGATCGGACCCGATCTCGATTATGTTCTCTCGCGGCGCGACCGGTTTGCGGATGAGCACTTCGTCTGCGGCGGCGGCCTCTGTGTATTCGACCATCACCACCGCGTCGGCCCCCTCGGGAAGCGGCGCACCAGTGCCGATCTCGATGCATGTGCCTTGCTCGACCTTCGTCTTGGCGAGCATCCCTGGCCAAACCGCTTCGGTGACCCTGCACGATACGGGGACCGCATCGGTTGCAGGAAACGTGTCTTCAGCGCGGACGGCGAACCCATCCATCCCCGACTTGCGAAAATGAGGAACATCGATCTCGCAGATCACGTCGAGGGCGTTCACGCGGTGAAGCGCCTCGGAAAGTTCCACTTCCTCAACGCCCAAAGATGGCAGGTGAGAATAAAGGATGTCGAAGACCTCGCCGAGGGTTGCGAGCCGACCGAACCCGGCCTTGAGACCCATCAGTCGGCTTCGGTGCCTGCGTTGAACCAGGCCTCTAGTTCATCAGCCGACGGCGCCTCGGGAGCGGGTTTGCCTTTGTAGCCTCGCATCCTTTCCGGATAACCGACGATGGCAGCATCGTAGAAAGGGACCCCGAGTTTCTTGCAGAAACTGTGCGCTTGCCCACGATCGGCAACCGCCGCCCTCGCCCACTCGCCGTCGCGCGCAACGAGCAAGAGACTTTGGGCCAGGGTTGGGGTTTGAGGCTCGAGGTATCCCTCCACTCCGCCGTGAGTTTCCGCGAACTGTTGAAGTTGCTTGAGGTCTACCCTTTTGAACTTGTCGAATATCGCCATATGACAATCCTAAGCCGGACCGGTCGAACAACCACATGATAATTTGCAGCGATGGCTACAGGTGCATCGCCAAAGACGCCAGTCGCACTCTACAGAGCGGTGAAGGCCGACCCAAGCGACTTCTTTACATCCGAAGAGGTTGACAAGTCGAGGTCGTATCAAAAACCCCTTTCGCGGGCGCGGATCGTGGGAGGTGCAATCTCGATAGCGTCTGTGGTAGCGATGCTGGTAACCAAACTGGGCCCGGCCATCATCGATCGTTTCGCCAGGCATTCACCATGGCCGGTCCAACTCACCTTGGTGCTGGTCGCCTTCATAGTGATCTCCACCCTGACGGGGCTTCCAGTCGCAATATGGACGGATTTCGTCCACGACAAGAAGTGGGGCTTCAGCACCCAGACCGCAGGAAGGTTCATCGGCGATCAGTTCAAAGGCATCATTCTCGGGAGCGTTTTGTTTGCGATATTGATGGTCCCCATCTGGGCGCTCATCAGATCGACTGAGCTGTGGTGGGTGTGGGGCATGGTGGTCTTCATCGTCTTCAGCGTTGGTATCGCGATCTTGTTCCCCGTGCTGATCGTGCCGATCTTCAATAAACTCACGCCGCTCCAGGAGGGACCACTCAGGTCGCGACTCACTCAGCTCGCCGAACATGCTGGCGTCGATATCTCCGAATACAAGGTCATGGATGCCAGCAAACGCACCAAGAAAGACAACGCCTTCTTCGCAGGCATGGGCAAGACCCGTAGCGTGGTCATCTTCGACAACATGCTCGAAACCCCCGAAGACCAGGTTGAAGTCGTCGTGGCACACGAGATCGGCCACTGGCGCCGCGGTCATATACGAAGGCAGATCATGATCGCGGTGTTCACGTCTTTGGCGACGCTTGGTTTCATCAAATGGGCAACCGGGTTCTCAGCTCTGCTTAAGATCGCTGGAGTGACCTCGGTCAAAGATCCTGGAGCGTTCGTTCTATTCGTAGCTGCGTTCAGTGTTGCATCGACGGTGCTCATAGTAGTTGGAGCCTGGTTCTCACGATGGTTCGAACGCGAGGCTGACTTCGATGCTTTGGAACTCACTCATAACGTAGAGGCATATCAGGCTCTTTGGCGGAGTATGACCTCTCGCAATCTCCCGGACCTAACGCCGAATTGGTAGAACAGAGTGAAGGCGAGCCACCCGCCCATCGCAGAACGCATGGCTTTCGCAGCTTTTTGGACGCAGTTGAAGGCCAGATGACCTCAGGCCAGGTTGGCGTTGCGAGGATAGATCTCGTCGGGATCGGTTAGTACGTTCACCAGCGCGGGGACTCCAGCGTCGAATGCTCTTTTGAGTGCCGGGGCCAACCCATCTGGATCTGTGACCGTTTCACCGTAACCACCAAGTGCTTCGACCACCTTGTCGTACCTTGTCTCTTGACGAAGGTCAGCGACAACGTCGTAACCGAAGAACGCGCGCATCGGATGTTTCTCTAAGGCCCAGATGCCGTTGTTTCCAACGATGCCGACGATAGGAAGGTTGTGTCTCACCATCGTGTCGAACTCCATCCCGGCGAATCCGAATGCCCCATCGCCAAGCAGAAGCGCCACCTGCTTGTCGGGATTGAGGAGCTTGGCAGCGATGGCATAACCCGGGCCAACCCCTAGGCAGCCGAAAGGTCCTGGATCGAGCCACGCTCCCGGCACGTACGAGGGGACCTCTCGGCCTGCGTATGAAACGAAGTCGCCTCCATCGCCAACAACGATGGCGTCGCGATCGAGAAACTTCGTGATCTCACCGTAGACCCTCATCGGATGGATAGGAGTGCGATCACTCGAAAGTTCGGCAGATACCTCAGCTTTCTTCTTGTTCTCGTCATCGGTGAGTGTGCTGATCCAAGTCTCCGACTTCGAACCTTGCGTCTTGTTTGCGAGGGCCGTGAACACCAGATCGATGGTCGCGCCTATCCCGATGGTCAGTTCGCGGTTGTTGGTCAACAGTTCAGGTGAAGAGTCGATATGGACAACCGATGCATCTTTGGGGAAGCGGTCACCGAACGAGAGCCTGAAGTCGAATGGAGTTCCGACGATGATCGCTAGGTCGGTCTGTTTCATGGCTAACGACCTTGCACGAGAGAATGTAAGTTCGTGGTCGGCGGGGATCGTGCCGCGCCCCATCCCATTTGTGAATGTCGGGATGCGCGCCGCCTCGACGAAAGCCACCATCGCCTCCCATGCCCCGTCTGCATAAACGTTCGAGCCCGCTAGCAGGAGTGGCCTTTCAGAAGAAGCGATCATCTCCGCAAGTCGGGCGATCGAGTCTGGATCGGGTTCAACGATCACCGGTGGCCGGGTGTCGGGGTCCCCCGAATCACCCGATGCGATGAGATCGAGCGGGAAGTCGAAGAAAACGGGGCCGCGGGGCGCCGTCATAGCTTCACGGATACCAGCGGAGATCTGGGTTACAACCTTGTCGGTTGCGGTTTCAGACCTCTTGGTCAAAGGCGCGGCCACCGGAACATGGTCGATCTCTTGCAGACTGCCCATACCCCAGCGCGTTTCGGGGGCCCGCCCACCGAGCACCACCAAGGGGGAACCGTTCTTCTGGGCGGTCGCTAGGCCATTGATGGTATTGAAGACGCCGGGTCCAGCCGTCACGGCAGCAACTCCGGCATTGCGGGTGAGCCTTCCCCATGCCTCCGCTGCGAATGCTGCGTTGGCCTCGTGACGGACGTCGATGAGCCTTATGTTCTCGTCTTTCGCCCCGTCATAGATGGGGAACAGGTGGCCGCCCGAAAGGGTGAAGATAGTATCGATATCACGAGCCTTCAGCGCGGCCGCAACCGCTGAGCCCCAGTGGGTGATCCCAGATGTCATAGGTTCAGCCTATCGGGTCGAGCTTCAGGAGACCACCGGTAGCCAGCAACTAGTTGGTGATGAATTCATTGGATCGCGTAATGGCGATCATTTTGCTTCCGGTGAGGGAACGACGCTCGAACCGTAGGAAGGCAAAGTAAGAAACGCGCGATGGAATGAGTCCGTGACCGCACACATATCGGACGCGCTCTTGTCGAAAATCGGGCTCAGGCTTGCAGGAACTTGATCTCGGTCAGTTGGATCGATCCAGCAACGAAGTCTTTGCTCGATGATGCGATGACGGTGGCTTTGATGGTGGGGGCACCTGTGTAGGCGATCGTGGCCGACAGATCCCTTAGCGTCGTAGGTTTGTCGATACAGTCGAATCCTAGTTGGGTGCCTGATGATGCATCGGTGATGCGTAGGCATATCGAGTGGGGGTAGTCGCCCTTGGTGGTCCCCTGGATCTTCGCCACGACGCTCAATGTTGCCGAAGAACTGGCGTGAAAGCGCGACATGGCAGAAGAAGTGGTTATCCCTGCGATCCAACCGGTTGCAACCGATGATAGGTAGCCGGTTCCACCAACGAACAACTGACCCATCTGGGCCCCATGGGATATGGATGTGACCTCAGCCGATGATGTGGTGCAGACATTGGCGCTTTGTATGCCGATGGGGTTGCCTGGTGTTGCGCCAGAGGGCAGGTAGTAGCAAACGGTCGCATCGTCGAAAGGTGCGAAGCGATCGGTGTTGGTGCTCAAAGCCTGGTACGGGATGGGCGGAGGCAAGGGGCCGGGGTCGGGATACTGTGGGAACACATCGCAAACTGGAAGGTCGCAGGGAATGGAGA
>JBHELT010000105.1:0-4073 GCA_046262935.1 Actinomycetota bacterium
CAGGGGCCGACCCAAAATCTGTTACTCACATCAGTATCCCTTGCCCAAGTTCGATAGCGGTGAACCAAACGACCGCCAAAGCGTATGTTGTTGGATGTGGTGTTGGAGTTGTCGACCTCACGACAAATAAGGTGGTTGGCAGCCTACGCACGTACTCCGACCTATGGGGCATCGCCGTAGACTCAGTGCGCAATCGCATCTTTGTGATTGAAGAGAACGCGAGTGTTCACACGGCTTGGGTTGACGTCTTCGATGGCCGGACAAATGCCTGGATCACCGAGATACCTCTGCCAAGTCATTCGCACGGGGTCGCGGTCAACGCTAGAACCAGCAAGGTTTACGTCACGAACTATTATTCGGATAGCGTGAGCGTGATCGACGAGGCGACGAACACCATCGTCGATACGTTCGACCCCTCACCCGGCGAGACCTCTTATCCCTTCGATGTTGTCGTTAACGAAGCGACCAATCGCGTTTACGTCTCAGAAACCTACAACTACCCGATCCCAATTTCCGACTACGTCGGGAAGGTTTTCGTGGTCGATGGAGCAAGCGACTCTGCCCTGGGCAGCATTTCCCTCCAAGATAAAGCCTCGGTCCCCGCTTGGCTTGCGATCGATGAGACGAACAACCGGTTGTATGCGGCGACCTACTTCTCCCCGCACGTGTACGGGATAGACACTTCTACCAATAGCCTCATCGCGAAGATCGACGTTGCTCCATACCGTCCCGCTGGGGTCACGATCGATCCCAGGATTAAGCGCGCATACGTGAGTGTGGAATCCGGCGACTGGCCGAACACGCCAGACCAACTGATCACCATCGACGAGACCACCAACAAGATACTCAGCCGAACGCGGATCGATGGAGTTGCCGAAGGTGTCGCCCAGTACCAGGCAGGCTACGAGGTCCTGGTCGCTAGTAACTTCGGGGGCTACATCGACGTGTTGACAGAGGACCCCGATGCTCCGGTTCTCTCGATGGGAACTCCTATGCCTTCAGTAATGCATTCCGGCTCCCAGGTGACCGGCACCGTGACCGATGACTTATCGGGCGTGAGGGATGTCGAAGTGACGTTCGCAGGGACGGGTCTCACTGTTCGCTCGGCGACACTCAATTGCACGACCACCGCAAACCTTTCCTGCACCTGGACCGCCACCGTCCCCGACCTGCCCGGGGCATTCACCGTACGAGCAAAGGCAACCGACCGAGCCGGTTCAACTCAAGACATCGGGAGCCTTGGAGCGATAACGGTCATTCCTTGAGAGTTCCCCGACCCAGCCGTTGGTTACATCCGGCCGGATTTAGATCCTGGGGGCATGACTGCGTTTGGAGATGGAGGGACGGGTTGGGCCTCTTTGCCTCTCAGGCTTCCCCCTAGGTATCCACCTGCTCTGCCAAATCTCTGAGGCTGGTGAGGTTCGAATAACCTCCAGTAGGGCCCACATAGTCGCAGGTCAGAGGCCACATTTTTCTGATCCCATCAATTTGACCACTGCCCCGATAGGGGCAGTTCTCGCGTATCTGGGCAGGTCAGAGGCACATTTTGACCCATGCCTCGGCTGGTTCTCGCGGATCCAATTCATTTTCACAGTTGTTAACAAAGGTGCGCAACGTTCACGCGCGGGAACCAAACGGGAACCACGACAAACGGCCAACTTACTCCGGGGAGGGCCAGGACCCGAGAAAAGCCCTCCGCGGGAACCACTTTTGGTTCCCGCGCGAAAGCGGGCTGGATTTACCGTTTCTCCGGATTAGTGCGCCTCGTTCATCCGGACATCGTCGCCATGTCGCCCGTTGTGGCCCGGCATCCTACCGACCTTGTGACGCGACGTCCCGACAGCCTCAATGATCGCGGGCGGCCATGTTTAAATCGGGACAAATCGGTCGATAACCAATGCAGGCAAAATCAATCGCACAACTTCAACACTCCTCGAGTCGACAGGAAGGAGCCAGTCGTGTGCTTAACCTGCGGGTGCAAGCTGCCACATGAAGATCATGGCAAGACGGGATACATGTTGATTGAACATCTCGAAGCGAGCGCCAAGAACGATGATCTGTCCCTCGATGAAGCAGTTCGAAACCTGGTCGAAACCGGGAAGGTCGCCCAGGCTGAAACCGACACGATCACAGGTGATGACCCACCACTAGCCGACAGGGAAGGAACCAATGGTTGCCACCGAGCGCGATTCGAAACTTTCTGCACGCGACGCTGCGAAGTTCACAGTACTCGTCGCCTTGTTTGCGATCTTCTTCGATGCTGCGGTCGGGCACGGCCTTGCGTGGGAGAATGATCCTTACTGGACCTACTGGATAACCAAGACCTTCCTGATCGCCACGATCTTCGGGCTCGGGACTTATTGGGCAGGTATAGGCGGAGGCAAGGGCACGGTCATCACCGCGGCGCATACGCTGGTGCTCACGGTGTACTACTGGTCGCTCTCGCCGATCGGCTTGCCGTCCTCCCCAGAGTGGCTCGACTTAGAACACACATGGATAACCGGAGTCCCCATCCATTTCGGAGTGATCTTCCTCGGTTATCTTGCTGCGCTTTGGATCTGGCGGCGCCGCGGGCGAATCCCCTCAGATGCCGAGGACTCTTCCACGGTCGCGCAGGCCGCACTGCTGGAAGGGGTGCTGATCGTCCTTGTGGCCGGCGCGCTGTCATCGCTGGCGCTCGGAGGTTTCCCAGGGGCGACATGGTTCGTGGTGCGTCTATTAATCACAACCACCTTCCTGTTCGGCTGGTGGTCGTTCGTAGGCAGAGACATGAAGGCTGCTTACGCGGGAGCTGTGGTCCTTGCGCTGGTTTGGGCAGCATACGGACACTACTTAGGCCCCAGCGGTCTCCCCGATCTTCCCCTTCGTATACTCGAGAAAGGTGCGCCAGGCGCAACCGCTGAATGGCTTGGCTACAAACAATTGTGGCTCTTGTCATTTCCGATATGGCTGATCGTGATGGCCGTTGTCCTCTCGATCGATGCACGACGCAGGGGCGGATCGGTCACGCGGGCGACGGCAACTGCCATGGCTTCGCTTGTGACGGTCTTCGGTCTCGCCGGGTTCGCGGGAGCCAGAGTGCAGGATGGGACGAACACCTCGGTTTCATCATCTGGTCCTGTCAAAGTCGAGACAGGAGACCCGTTCTCCGGCTCGTTCGACGATTCAACCGGTTCCATCTCGATCGCCGCCACCGATATGGGCGGTCGTGTCTCACCGCTTCCTCCCCACGACAAGCTGCTTGTCAAAGCCCAGGTTCAGACCACGGACGGCGAGGTCACTGTCGAATCCGATCAACCGATGATCGCTGACCCGATGGGTGAACACACGACCTGGTGGGGTGTCGGTTTCCATGTGACGCACCACGGCCGAAGCGGCATCGGTACATCAAAGCTTCCATCGATCAAGTCGGAGATAGCCATCTTTGGACTTGCGACCTTGAAGCTGAACGGGGACGTCATCGCGCAAGGGGTGCCCTTGCATGCGATGACCGTTGATAACGTCGCGCAGGTCCCAGGTCGGTTGGAGATCGATGCCGGCGATGAGAATTATCCGATAGACGCACTGTCGAGCAAACATCTAAGAGCGGTTTGGCCAACATTCAAGGGCGGTGTTCCAAGTGGGCCCCGCAACGCGCGTTATCTGGGTGGGGTAGTGGTTCTCTTGGCCCTGCTGGCGGCTGCCGCCGCGCTCGTTCGAACTGAAACGCGTGCACATTGATACAAGGGTCTTCCCGCATCCGGCGTGCTGTCCTCTACGGCATCGGGGGACTGCTTGGAGAGATAAGTTTCACTGCTCTATGCGAAGGCGTAAAGACTGGCGACCGAAGGCTGCTCGGAAGAACCAGCCTTTGGATGTTTCCCGTTTACGCGTGTCTGCAACCGGCGTTCGAGCCATTTGCATCCTTTTTGCGACGTCATCTGCCCCTTTACATGAGAGGTCCCATCTACGCCGGAGCCTTTCTCGCTGCCGAGAGATCGGCCGCTTCTGGCATTTCTGCACTGGGCGGCAAGGTCCCTTGGGACTATAGTCATTCGCGATGGAGTCGTTGCTGCGGCACGGTGCGCCTCGAC
>JBHELT010000106.1:0-13113 GCA_046262935.1 Actinomycetota bacterium
GCTGATCCAAGCCTCCGCCCCACCCTTCGCCATGCTGTGCGCGCGAGGCTTCGAAAGCGTCGGCCTCTTCCTTAGTCGCATCGACCGGTTCCCAGATCAATCGCAGTTCCGTCTCTTCGCCGACTTGTTCGAGTTCCACCGTCGTGCGCATCTCTTTCGGCCAGTCGGGCATCTGAGGATTGGGCAGGATGTCGCCTTTGCCATTCGACATGTACTGCCTGAACGACAATCTCTTGGGAGGATCGATCTGTTCGTACCTCGTCAAGAACCACATCTCGAACCCATTCGGCGCACTGATCTTGTGCAGGGATGATCCTCCCGGTCTGATATCCGCTTGCAGGTACTCGCACGTGAACCCTGCACTGGGAAACATCCAATTGCTAAGGTGCTCAACTTTCGTCCACGCATCGAAAACAAGTTGACGCAGAGCATCTATGCGTCTTGGCAGGATCGTCGGCTCTATTGTCATCTCGTTGCTAGTCATCGTCGGCCTCCTTGGGTCGGATGTCGTGCAGATAGCCTTCAAGTCTGTCCAGGCGTTCGTTCCAATGATGCTCAAACTGTCCGACCCAATCGCCGATGGGCTTCAACCTTGCAGGGTTCACCGTGTAAACGCGGTAACGGCCCTGTTTGCTAGCCGTCACGAGGCCGACCTCTTTCAGGACGCTGAGGTGTTTGGAGACCATCGGCTGACTCCAGCTCATGCGCTTGGCGATGGCATTGACCTGAAGTTCGCCCCCCATTAACTCTTCGATTAGGGCTCTTCGCTTGGGTTCGGCGATCGCATTGAAAGGATCGAGTGTAGTGGGAGCCCGTGACATCAAGAAGCCATCATATTCCTATATCGGCATATGTCAAGGTCGAACCTAAGCCGAAGGGCCTAACTAAGAACTCCTAAGCTCTCGTGCGGCGCTTACGGCTCGATATCTCCAAGCACGCGCCTACCAGGATCAAGAGCACGGCAGCGGACAGCGGCGCCTTGGTGTCGAGACCTGTCCTGGCCAGCTCGGCTGGTCCCACGGCTGGTCTCACGATCTTCTCACCCAGGACCAAAGTGAATCGGACCGTCGAGTCGTCCTTCACCGTCGTCTTGTTCGCGCTATTGCCTTTTTCGTGTCCCGACACCTTCACGGTGTCGACCTTGCTGGACCCACTCGACGGCGCATAGTTGCTCAGTGTGAATACGCAGCTGATTGAAGCGCCCGGAATGAGCTCTACTCCGACAAGCTGGGCGCAGACATCGAAGGGCGGCTGACCGGCCCATTCATCGGTGACCTCATCTAGCACGACCGTGACCGAGCTGTCATTTCGAACCACCACGGTGAAGGTCACCCCCGCGGTTGACGTGGGGATGCTCTCGTTGTCCGTGAAGACCCCGTCGCCGTTGGCGTCATTGGTCTTGGACACCCCGAGGATGAGAGCCGAAGGGCTGCCCACTATCGAGGTGTCCTGGGCGCTCGTTGTGTGATGGACATCCCCGAGTCGGTGGGCAAGGGTCTGGAAAGTATTGGTAAGGGTTGTTCCTGCCGCCGGTGAGTAGCCGGTGACAGAGAACTCGCAAGTCACCGATTGGTTCTGGCCGAGCTGCGTTCCGATCAGGTTCGCGCAGACGCCAAAGGCGGGTGTCCCGGGCCATGCGTCAGTCAGAGAGTCGATGACGATGGTCTCGGCACCTGGGTTGGTGATCACGGCCCTGAATGCCACGTCCGAGCCGACTGCAGGCGCGATCTCCGAGTTAGAGAAGGTGCCGTCACGATTTGCGTCGTTGGTCTTGTCGACGTTCACGAAGATCTCTACCCATAGCTTGTCGCCGAAATCGGAGAACGTTCGCTCAGTGCTGCCCACTACCGCATCAAAGGAGGCGGTCAGCCGCGAGCTGCCGGCTATCGATGAGGTGATCGTGGCCGTACATTGACCCGCTGAGTCGGTGGTGCAAGAGCCGCTGCGTGAGCTAGAGGCGATGGTCCCGCCTGGGATAACGGTGATCGTACCGACCCCCGAGAGCGTCAGATCGACGGTTTCGCCCGCTGCCGGTCCCCACCCGCTTCCCGACTCCGTTTCCAGCGTGACGGTGAAGACGTGGGTGGTTCCTACTGGATTGGTAGCGATATCGGGAGTTACGTTGATCCGATAATTCACCCAGCTTTTGGTAGCCGGGGCAGATGTGAATAGCATTGCCCCCGCGTCAGACGCTCCGAGGTACGTGGCCGTAAGACTGGAAGTTCCTGCCACAGCCGATGAAATGGTGACGAGGCAGTTGCCAGAAGTGTCGGTACCTGCGGCGTCGTCACATGTGTTGTCCTTGATCGTCCCAACTCCCGACAGGGTCGTGCTTGGCTGGGCCCCGGCCAGTGGCTGGAAGCCCTTGCCATCTCCGGAGTCCTTGAAAACGGTGACGGTGAAGATGTGGTCAGTGTCTATGAGGTTGGCCGCCTCGAGCGGAGTTACCAGGACTTGGTAATTGATCCATGTCTTAGTCGCGGCGTCTGTAAATGTCGATGAGGCTGAGCCGACGGTTGCCAGGTAGCTGGCGGTCAGCGTCGAGACCCCCGTCGTGCTGGATTCGACGATAGTGGTGCAGTCACCGGAAGAGTTGGTAACCGCCGTCACGCAGGTTCCGCCCGTGATCGACCCCGGTCCGCCCAGAGACAGACTGGGCTTCACGCCGATGACCGGATCCCAGACACTGCCATCATCTGTGGACTCGATCTTCACAGTGAAAGTGTGCGGTTGGCCGACGATGTTGGTCGCGGTGTCAGGCGAGACGGTCACACGATACGTGACCCAGGTCTTTGCGCCGCTGTCGTCCACCGTGATCGAGGCGGAGCCAACTGTAGCCAGGTAAGAAGCATTAAGGGTCGCCGTGCCCGGACTTGTCGTGGTGACGATAACGGTGCACTGTCCAGTTAGGTTGGTAAGGCACTGGCCACCGAGCCCATCTGTGTTTATCGAGCCTCCAGGGCCGACCGAAGTGATGGTCGCAACCGTGCTGGTCAGATCCAGATCAACAAGCTTGCCGGCGATGGGGGCAAGGGTCGGATCGCTGGATCCAAGGGAAACGGTGAAGGTATGAGTCGGCTCTGCCGGCAGCAGGTTGGTGTCGGTCTCAGGTGTGACGCTCAAGGTGTAATTCACCCAGGTTTTGGTAGCAGTGTTACTGAAAGTGGCAGGGCCTGAATCGAGAACAGTGCTGTATGTCGCGGTCAAGGTTCCCGTCCCGGTGGCCGACGAGTTGGCGACAACTGTGCACTGACCCGAGACGTTGGTCGTCCCGTTCGTGCACGTTCCGCCGGTGATCGAAGAACCTGTCACCCCGGCCCATCCCAAGTCGATGTGGGCTCCGGAAAGGGCCTGGAAGCCATTTCCAGCGTTCCTTTGGAGGGTCACGGTGAAGGTGTGAGCCTGTCCCACTAGGTTAACCCCGTTCGGTGCGACCGTGATCCGGTAATCGACCCAGTGTTTGACTGCGGTAGCCGAGAAGGTGCCGCTTGTGTCGCCTACGGTGGCGAGGTACGAACCCTGAACCGTGGTATCTCCAGGTGTGGTTGAGGTAACGAGTATCGTGCAGGTGCCTGCGGCAGAGGTCGCTCCGGTGGTGCAGGTGCCTCCGCTTATCGACCCAACACCGGCCGTCTTAGAAGCCGTTACGGTCGCAGAAGGAACTGGAGTCCAAATGGTCCCATTCGTTGTTTGTTCGAGCAGCGCGGTGAACGTGTGGGTTGTACCGATAAGGTTCGTGGCCTCAGGCGAAAGCGTGATGCGGTAGTTGACCCAATGTTTGTCTGCGCCCTCGGAAAGGGCGATAGGGGTGGTTGCCGTCTGCTTGCCGAAGGTTGCAGTAAGGGTCGAATCGCCGGGATCTGCAGACCTGATGGTTATCGCACACTCGCCGTTGGCGTCGGTCGAGCAGGTGCTCGACGTCAGACCATCGGGCGAGATCGCGGTGATGGCCCCCTTGCCGCTGAGCGAAAAACCGAGTGTCTCAGTGGCTGCATCAACCCAGGTACTGCCCGAATCCAGGCTCTTTTCGAGGTGAGCCGTGAAGACGTGGTTGTTGTTGACCAGGTTGGTGTCGTTGGGGGGCGAGAGCGTTAGTCGATATCGGATCTTCGGGTCGACAAAGGCGGGAGTGATCGTTATGTCATCACGGAATCCAAGTGTGACCGTTCGAACAGATGGATCAAGAACGTAGCCAAGTGGAGCTTGGGTCTCCCTGACGAAGTAGGTGCCTGGCGCGATGGTCTCGAAGGTGCACTGTCCCAGGGTGCCTTCTTCGCCGGTCGTACAAGTTGCCACGGCGGGGTCGTCAGCAGCAACGAATGTTCCGTCGCCGTTGTCCTTGCGCAATTCGAAGACTGCGTTGTCGAGCTTCTCTGCGGAGTCACCTTCCTTAAGAACCGTGATAGAGCCACAGGTCGAAAGGTCGATAGGGGTCGGAGCGATAAGGTCCTTCAGCTGAGAAACATCTGACTCACCGGAGGCACGTGACTTGGTCCAAAACGAGCTATAACCCGGGCAGGAAAGGGCGTTGGGCAGGATCGCTCCGAGGTCTATGCCGACCTCGCCGAAGCGCTGTTCGTTGACCGTGCCGCCCCCGAAGATGTCGGGCGACGGATAGTTGCCGGGTAGGTCGGGGCGGGTGATCGTGGTGCCGGGGCCGTTGACATCGTCGACGGCCGCGCCTGGCGGGATGGGCTGGGATATCCATTGTCCGAAGAGCGCTTCTTCGTTCTGAGTGGTGTTGGGGTCGTCGGTCTGCCCGTCCCACACGAGCACATCGATCACTACGGGTTTGTTGCCGCCCGGGTAGTCGTACTTGATCAGAAGGTCGCCGTCGGACCGAGCAGGGATCGTCTCTCCGACGCTATTGACGGTTGTTGTGCTGCTCTTGTTGAGTTCGAAGTCGACGTGTGCGTCCCCGACACCCTGCACCCCAAGGCGCTCGAAGGCCATCCAAAGGAAGGCATCTGTGCTATCGAAACGGGCCGCGATGTAGGCGCGGGTGAGGTCATCTTTACCGGGGGATTTGTGCTGGTCGAAGGCCCATTTGTCGGGAAACTCCTCTTTATTACCGCCAGAAAAAGCGTCGTCGGACTGCGAGTCGGACAGGTCCGGCGTAACCAACGGCCCCACATCTGCCGTGGCTGCGATGGTGTCCCAGTCGTATGTGGTCGTATTCGCGGTCTCGTCGAGATAGTTGCCGTCGATCTCGAAGCCGCCGACGGTCGTTGTCGATCCGGTGTGGTTGGCGAAAGTCAGCCCCACAGCCGAGCTGAGGACTGCCGTCACTACTGTTACCACGAGTAAAGGACGACGAAGTCGTCCTACCCCCTTGCCCCATTTGTTCATGAAATCCCCGATTTTGATGATGAAATATATACGAGCGGTGGTCGTATGACCGCAATCATAGACTGCGGGCGCGGCCAATGCTATAGCTTTTGCCCGGTTCGCTGCAGTGCGAAAAACTTTTCCCCCAATCGGGTAGCCAAAGCGGTCTCTCGCCGCGGCAGTAAAGTGGTGTTCACTCTCCCAAGTGGCGTGGGGCTGAATCTACCCGGCTACCCGAACTCTAAACCTTGAGTAAGTGGCGATGCAGCGGGCTTGAGGAAAGCATCCGCCGAGCGATTAAAAACACTGCCAATGATTCCCAGAACAACGGGTCCACTTCAAGCCGTATCCTGGGAACTATTCCCAGAGACAACTGTCAATTATTCCCAGAGTGTAAAGTTAACGGCCGGCGACATCTGGCCGCAAACGGGTCTGTATTCGAACCGGACGAGGTTCCTACTAGCCGAACTCCCATCAATCTGATGACCTGATTTATGAAAGACATCACGGCCACTGACGCCGCCCGCAACTTTTCTGATCTGCTAGACGCCGTTGAACACCGAAACGAGTCTTTGTAGTCCGAAGGGGCGGAAAGCCCATCGCCCGCATCAGCCCGGCCATTTATTTGAATGGAGGAGCTGTCAAGAAGCTCTTGCGAGAGTTTCCTTCTGACA
Source organism: Actinomycetota bacterium (assembly GCA_046262935.1). Classification (GTDB taxonomy): domain Bacteria; phylum Actinomycetota; class CADDZG01; order JAHWKV01; family JAHWKV01; genus JBHELT01. The sequence continues at coordinate 6,003 of JBHELT010000106.1, forward strand.
AGAATTGGGGGAAGGATCTGGCCAACGTTCGCGCCAGATTGATATCGGAGGAACGGCCCTGGAGCGCCTGATCCTAGACACCACGGTCCTCATCGCATCCGAGCGCGGGCATTGGGAGTTGGATGAGGTTGTCCAGGATGACGATGACGTCGCGATCGCCGCAGTCACGGCGGCCGAGCTTCTGGTGGGAGTCGAGCTCGCTGACTCGCGGATCCGATCGCACCGGTCAAAGTTCGTTGACGCCGTTCTGGAGTCCTTCCACGTTGAAGCGTACGACCTTCGTGTTGCCCGGATGCATGCTCGGTTGCTCGGGCATGTGCGAAGAAGCGGGCGAACCAGGGGAGCTCATGATCTGATCATCGCGGCGACTGCCGCGAGCATGAGAAGAGTCGTGATAACTGCGGACTCCGAAGGATTCGATGATTTGCCAGTGGTTGATGTACGCAGACTTCCGCCGAGTTCGAGTAAGCGCGATTAGTCCGAATTTTGTGCGCCCTGAGGGATTCGAACCCCCGACCTTCCGGTCCGTAGCCGGACGCTCTAATCCACTGAGCTAAGGGCGCTGGTGTTCAGCGCGGAGGCAGCGCGATTCGAACGCGCGAGGGGCTTGCACCCCAACGGGATTAGCAATCCCGCGCCATAGACCGGACTAGGCGATGCCTCCGCCGCGATTCTAAGCGACACTCGCTCGCTTCGTCTTTGACATCACCACCAGTTGATCGCCTGCGGCTAACGAGACTTCAGCTGATTTCGCCGGATTCACTACGACTGTGGCCTGACCCGGGCCGCCCTCGCGCTTTCGATAACCGATCAACAGTTCATCGGACGGCAGAAACCTTCGCACCAATTCCCCGTAGGCAACAGATGCCTCCCCAAGCAAATAGGGTTCCGCAGGTCGAAGTGATATCTCGGTGGGAGTTGATGCCTCGAAGATCTCGGCAAAGACCTTCTCGAGTTCCGGGTTTTCCGCGAGTTGCGCTAGCAGCAGGCTGGTCAACCTTTCACTGACAACGAAGTCATCGGCGCTCGCTATTCGAGCCAGTTCGACGTCGCGGACATCGAGCATCTCGGTAACGATGCTGACCGAGCCCGCTGGAACCGACCCAAGGATCTGTCGCAACTGCAACAAGGTGACCAGGGTCATCGCGTCGGAATCTGCCTCACTCAAGCCATATCGGTAGCACAGAACGACTATGTGTTTGAAGTCCTGTCCGGCAAGTACGTTTGCTATCGGAAGGGGCTGCGAGGTGTCGGCTTGCGAAAAAGTCACCTGAAGATTGGTGGTCTCCGGCACATCAACGATGCCGCGCTCTACAAAGCGCTGGTCGTACATGACGTGGCAACGCGACCCTGAAAGCACCTGATGGTCCAGCTGTTCGATCACAGCCGGTGCCATGTGGTTCCATCCGATAACGAGCATCGCGTCGTCCTGCACCCGGGGCCTTGCGATCGCAACATCCATCTGCACTTGGCCGGCAAGATCAGCAAGAACCAAAGTGTCGTCGTCGGCCGTGATCCCGATCACCGAGTCCCCGGTTTCGATCGGGCAGGTCATCGAGGGACATAGCTCGATCTGACCATCGGCGTGGCGAAGCCCGATGATGGTTGAAGTCTCATACGACATAACCGCGTCAGCGAAGCTCCTGCCCACGAGTTTTGGTTCGTTCGCGAAGTAGATCTCGTCTCCGGTGAAGTCGAGCAATTCTTGATAAACGGCGCTTAAGCCCGACTGACGAGCGACCTGGGCCGTGATCCTGGCGATGATCTCCGTCGAAACGACCGTCAAGATCCGGCCCCCGGTCGCGGCCCGCAGAGACCTTGCGTTCTTGTCGTCAACGAACTCCGCAACACCGAGCACATGCGAATCACCGGTCAGATTCATGAGAGCCAGGATCGTTTTGATCACCTGCGCGTCGGGAGAGGAATCTTCTGGCGACAAGATGATGACCACCTTTGCCTCTGCCGGTTGCACTATGGCGAGGTCGCCGAGGTTCGAAGGCTCGCCCGTTCGGCAAACGATCCTAGTGCGCCCAGGATCTGCGACCCTGGCCCTTATCTCGTCTTCCATCTCGATCTTGTCACGCAAGGCCATAACGACGATGCACGGATCACGCTGGTTCGAATTCGCTTCGACAAGTTCCGCGATGAGCGTGAACAATTTGGCGGACCATCCAAGGATCAGCGTATGGCCCGATTCGATGACCGGGGACTTTCCTTTGCGAAGTTGTTCCAACTTCTGATCGATCGCGTTGGTGAGTAACCCGATCAATGCACTGACGATGAAGATGCCGCCGATCGTGACCACAAGCCCAACGACCCTGAATCGCCAACTCGCCTCGGCGTCATTTCCTATCGTTCCTGCATCCAGGGCACGAGTTAGCGTGAGCCAAAGGCTCTGAATGAACCCGTGCCGTTCGCTGCCAGTCGGTACCCTGGCTAAAGCGATGACCGCAGCAGCCGCTACTATCAGCGCAATCGTGATGATGGCGAGCCAACGGATAACCGACGCGGGCCCGGACGAAAGGCTCGAGTCCAGACGGTAGCGAAGCCTGTCCTTTAGCGGATGCGAACGGTTAGGCATCGAACCTACAAGCGGAGAGTGAGGGATTTGAACCCCCGGTCCCTTGCAGGACAACGGTTTTCAAGACCGCCGCATTCGGCCGCTCTGCCAACTCTCCGCCCATGAGTCTATTGGCTGTAAACGCGTTGGAAACGATCACGGGCCTATCGTGTCGAATCCCGCGACCTCAGCCAGAGCGGGTGGCAGCACGACCGAGCCATCGGAGCGCTGATGGTTCTCTAGCAGACTAACGATCGCCCGCTGAACCGCGACGGCAGTCCCATTCAACGTGTGAACCATCTCCTGTCCGGAGTCGGTGCGCGTCTTGATGTTCAATCTGCGCGCTTGGTAATCAGTGCAATTGGAACACGACGTTATCTCCAGCCAGCGCTTGGCACCGGGGAGCCACGCTTCGAGGTCGAACTTGCGATAGGCGGGGGCCCCCAGATCGCCGGCGCAGATCTCGACCACTCGATAGGGAATCTCGAGCGCTGAGAAGATCTCCTTTTCGATTGACAAGATCTCATCGTGCATCTCCTCTGATGCATCGTTCCGGCAGAACACGAACATCTCGACCTTCTCGAACTGGTGCAGTCTGATGATCCCTTTGGTGTCTTTGCCATAGGTACCCGCTTCGCGCCTGAAGCAACTCGAGAAAGCTGCATAACGCAGGGGCAAAAGTTCGGGGTCAAAAGTTTCATCTGCATGCATCGAGGCCAAGGGGACTTCGGAGGTTCCAGCAAGGAAGAGATCGTCGGTCGCGGTCTTATAGGTCTGCGTTTCGTCAGTTGGGAAGAAACCGGTGCCATACATCGCTTCCTCACGAACCAGTACAGGTGGGATCACCGGCGTGAATCCTCGTGCCGACACCTTCGCGATCGCGAAGTTGACAAGGGCCAGTTCCAGCAAGGCTCCTTTCCCCTTCAAGAAGCCAAAACGTGAGCCCGAAACCTTTGCCGCCCTTTCGACATCGATGACACCCGTCGCCTCACCAAGCCAAACGTGATCTCGCGCTTCGAAGTTGAAGGTGGGCAAAGTGTCCGGCTCGGACAACACCGCGTTGGCATCTTCGCCGAAACCGGCGGGTGAATCTGGGTGCAGCAGGTTGGGCACAAGCGCTAGAGATGAATCCAATCCGGCCTTCACCGTTCTTAGTTGTTCTTCGATCGACTTGAGTGCATCGGACGATCGTTTGGCTTCGGTTATTGCCGCCGCGCGATCGTCTGCAGATGCCTTCGCGATCGCTTTGCTCGCACTGTTCTGTTCGGCGCGTGCGGTTTCAACTTGGACCAGCAACGCGCGGTGTTCGGCGTCGAGTTTCCCGAGAGCATCGACATCCAACTCGAGCCCACGGCGAGCCAATGAGTCCTTGATGACCTCAGGCGCTGTCCTTAGGAGTTTGACATCGATCAATCTTCGGCTTCCTCGGCGAGGGCAACCGACGCGTTCTTATCTTTCGGAAGCTCTATCTGCTCGATCTGAGGGCCCCCCATGCTCGATTGTCCCGAGAAGACCGCCCCATGATTGACGATGAGAGCCTCGCAAGAGATGTTGCCATCTACCCTTGCTGTGCTTGCAAGTTCCAGGGTCCCCGACGCGGTTATGTTGCCCGAATATGTGCCTGCGATGGTCACATTCTTGGCCCTGATGTCCGCTGATATCTCGGCCTGCTGAGCCAATATCACGTCGCCTTCGGCGGTGATGTGGCCCTTCACCGCACCCTCGATCCGGAGCGACGCCGCCGATATGAGGTTCCCCTCAAGGCGGGCACCGGCGCTTATGACAGTCAACTCCGAGGCGTCCCTTTGAGTCTCCCGGCTGTTGTCCAGCTGTGGCTGTGCCTTTGGGACCTGATGGGTCTGCTCGATCTCACTTCGTCTGCGCATGGTCACCTCCGCACCTTCTGCCTCGTGCCCAACGCTTCCGCGATCGCGGAGCGTTCTTCCACCGATAAGTTGTGTTCTGAGGTTCCCGCCTCCAGGACTTTCGCGTAAGCGCGCGACTCGGAGCGTCCATTTATCGAGGTCACTACCACGCCGGTGCCGTGATCGTCGACGAGGGCCATGGAAAACGATAGTCGGCCGCCCATATCCTCGAACGCATCGAAACGCACCACTCCCATGTTGCGCTTGGATCGACCGAGCAATGCGAACAGTTCTTGTTGGCGAGCGGAGAACTGTTGAAGCGCAGAATCGAGCGTTCCCACTTCCTTAACGTATGTCGCCAGTGCATCGATGATGGTCTGACCGTCGTAGGTACCTTGAAGAAGTACCAACGACTTCCTCGCTTTGCTTATCCGCTTATGCGCTGTGAACGCCAAGACCGCGGCGACGAAACCGAGGGCGAGGGCTATCAAGGCAACGAGTGAGGTGTTCATGGGGCTCCCAGCTAGGTGGGCAATAGAATAGTGCGCCTATGAATGAAAGTTCCATACGAAGGCTCCTTAGAAGCATGAAAGACGGCCAGATAACCGAACAAGAGGCCGTCGAGGCGCTTCGAGCGATGCCATTTTCGGATCTTGGCTTCGCCAAACTCGATCACCACCGAGAGATCCGGTCGGGACTGCCCGAATCAGTCTTCGGCGTCGGCAAAACCCCCGAGCAGGTGGCCAAGATCGTCGAGAATCTGAAACAGCACTCATCGGGTCCGGTGTTAGTCACCAAAGCCAGCCAAGAGCAGTTCGACGCGGTGATAGTTCGACTACCAGAGGCCCGCTACTTCGAAGCCGCCCGCATGATCGTGGTTGGCGCAGGTGACGAAGCACCTGTCGGTACGGTTGCGATCGCGGTGGCGGGAACATCCGATCTGCCGGTGGCCGAGGAATGCCACGTAACGTTGTCGGCGCTCGGAGTCAAGGTCGAACGGCTCGATGACGTTGGCGTCGCGGGGTTGCACAGACTGCTCAGCTCGATCGACGTGATCCAATCGGCAGACGTTGTGATCGCGATCGCTGGCATGGAAGGTGCGCTGGCGAGCATAGTTGGCGGGTTGGTGAGCGCTCCGGTGATAGCGGTGCCTACATCGGTTGGTTATGGATCGGGGGCAGACGGACTTGCCGCTCTGCTATCGATGCTCAATTCCTGCGCCCCCGGGATAGGCGTGGTGAACATCGATAACGGATACGGCGCCGCGATCTTGGCTTTCTGCATCCTGAACAAGCGCACTTGATCTGCTACTTCGACTGCGTTGGAGGTGCGGCCGGCGACATGGTCATGGCCGCTCTCATCGATGCAGGCGCTGATGTCGACGAACTCAACAAGTCTCTTTCGGCACTGCCATTCGATGTTTCGATCTCGGTGAGCGAAGTGATGAAACGCGGCATCAGGGCCAAGGCACTAAAGATCGAAGCATCCGAGGCCACGATCACTACCCTCGCCGAAGCCCGCGCTGCAGTTATGAAGGCCGACCTCGGCGACGACACGAGTCGCCTTGCCACGTCGATATTCGAAAGGTTGGCGGCCGCGGAAGCCAAGGTCCACGGAGTCGGTGTCGAGGAAGTTCACTTCCATGAATTAAGTGCGATCGACACCGTCGTCGATGTTGTCGGTACCGCTATCGCCCTGAGCCAACTCGGCATAACCAAAAGTTTCGTCGGAGCTATCCCACTCGGACACGGAATCATCGCATCGCAGCACGGCCCCCTTCCTTCGCCCGGGCCAGCAACCTTAGAACTGCTCGTTGGGTCGCGCATCGAGATGAAAGACATCGATGCCGAAACGGTAACCCCAACCGGCGCCGCTATCTTGTCAACGGTCGCCGAGTCATCACTTGTCATGCCGCAGATGGATGTCGCGGCGATCGGCTACGGCGCGGGAACTGCAGACTTCGAGTTGCCCAACGTGATACGAGCCATCATCGGGGAAGCCACCGAGCCCCGAAGGGCAACGACACGTGACGTGATCGTCGAAGCCAACATCGACGATATGGTCCCCGAGATATACGAGCACGTGATGCAACTGCTCTTCGCGGCGGGGGCCGTCGATGTTTGGATCACGCCGGTCATCGGAAAACGCGGAAGGCCAGCAAACATCATCTCGGCTATCGCACCAACCCCGCTGGCAGACGCGTTGCGCGAGGTATTGATCGCTCAGACTTCGACCATCGGCGTGCGCTCGACCGAAGTCGACCGGCTTCTGCTCGAACGCAGATGGGAAACGGTCGAAGTCGCAGGCAGGCCTGTCCGGGTGAAGATAGCGATACATCGGGGAAAGACCGTGAACGTGGCCCCAGAGTACGCAGATTGCGTCGAGGTTTCACGCCTGAGTGGCATCCCCCTGAAGGATGTCTACTCGCAAGCGATGAGTAACCTAAGAGGAAGCGATTCGAAAGCCAATGGGTCTTGAATCGGAAGTCTTATCCACAACTTGGACAGCGACGGCGCGCACTTTTACTGTGATCCTTCTGGCTTGAAAGGTCTGTTCCTCGTTCCTTAGGACGACGGCCAGTAGTAGAGAGTCGCTTGTCTGATATATGGCACATATGGAGCGACCGTGACCGAAACCGAGCTCGTCGAAGGTTTACGAACGTTGTGGTGATCGTAGACATAGGTCG
>JBHELT010000107.1:0-20300 GCA_046262935.1 Actinomycetota bacterium
CGGTCTCGGCGGACTTGGCTTCGAGTTTGCCGGACTCTTCGACCAACGGCACGATCACGTACGCCTGCCTGCCTTGGGCAACTTCGCTTCGGACAAGGTCGTATGCACCCTCGCGTTGGTGCTCCTCTACCACCTCGGTCTTGATGGGCCTTCGCCCTTTCGGTAATTCGTCGAGGATGCTTACGTCGAGATCGCCGTAAAGAGTAAATGCCAGGGTCCTTGGGATCGGGGTGGCGGTCATGATCAAGATGTCGGGAGCATCCGCAGAAGCGGTCTTCTCTTTGAGCGCCACCCTTTGACGCACGCCGAACCGATGTTGTTCATCGATGATCGCTAGCCCAAGGTTGGCGAACTCGACCCCCTCTTGGATGAGTGCATGCGTGCCGATCACTATGCCCGCGGCGCCCGACGCGATCTTGTCCAGTGCGCTTCGCCTTCTTGCGGCCGGGGTACTGCCTGTGAGCAGCACGACCTCGGGGCCGCCGAACAGGTCGAGTTGTCCCTTGCCGGTTGAACCGATTCCTTCCAATGGTTCGAGCAGTTGCGAGATGGTGAGGTAGTGCTGGGTTGCCAGGACCTCGGTTGGCGCCATGATCGCAGCTTGGAAACCGCCCTGAACCGCCACCAACGCGGCGTAAAGCGCAATCACCGTCTTTCCTGAACCAACCTCGCCTTGCAGTAAGCGATGCATCGGGATGGCGCGCGCCATGTCGCTTTCAACTTCTTCGATTGCCATTTTCTGCGCGCCGGTCAACTGGAAAGGCAGGGCCTCGATGACTTCACCGGCCATCTGCGCTTCCACTTTGTGAGCTATGCCGATGGTGTCGCGCTCGACGCGTCGCTTTCGATAGGCAAGACCCACTTGCAAGGTGAACAGTTCATCGAACACCAGCCTGCGCCGCGCCACGAACTTGTCTGCCATCTGCGGCGGGAAGTGATACTGCGCCATGGCTTTCGAGCGATCTATGAGGTTGTGACGATCAAGCATCATTTGCGGAAGTGGATCGGTCAGCGGGCTGTACCGTTGCAACGCTTCCTTGATGAGGCGTCTCAACCAAGCGGTGTGCATGTCTGCAGTAGCCGGATATTGAGGCACGATCTTGATGGCTTCATCTGCTTCACGGATTACATCGATGATAGGAGCCGTCATCTGTCGCTCACCTTTGAATACGGTGATCTTTCCATTCGCGGCGATGAACGTTCCGGGTCGCAATTGTTTAGCCCGCCAAGCCTGGTTGAAGAAGGCAAGCGAGATATTGGAAGTGCCGTCGTTGACGATGACCTTGAGGGGAGCTTTCCTGCGCGCGGGAGGCGGCGCCTGGACACGTTTCACCTCACCGATCACCGTGACCTGATCACCAACTTTGGTCTCGCGGATGGGCTTGCTGTCCGAGAAATCCAGATGGCGCCGGGGGTAGTGCTGCAACAGGTCCTGGATAGACTCGATGTGGTATTTGGAGTCACGAAGGATCGCGGCCTGTTTTGGCCCAACTCCCTTGAGGGCTGTGACAAGGGTATGTGTGTGCCTGGGGGCGTAGAGAAGCATGTTTGTATTTTCACCCGACACCGTGGCACACACCGGATTGCCTTTAGGACTCCGCTGTAACGTGCCCCCAAGCGACCTGGTAACATCTTTCGGCTCGACGATCTGGAGAAAACATGTCCCAAGTTTGTGATGTCTGCGGCAAGGCGCCCACCTTCGGCAAGTCGGTGAGCCACTCTCACCGAAAGACCAACAGAAGATGGACGCCCAACATCCAGAACGTCCGCACGATCGTCAAGGGAACACCTAAGCGGCTCCATGTCTGCGCTTCATGCATAAAGGCTGGCAAGGTTCAAAGAGCCGGTTAGCGTAAAGTTCATCTGATGGATGACTTTGACAAACCTTCGAGCCTGACCGACACCCCGCGAGCGCCGTTGATGAACGGTCAGGGACCCGGCACACTCATAAAAGAGATCACGGCCGATCTTTCAACGCTCGTTAGAAAAGAGATCGAGCTCGCCAAGCAAGAGGTCGGCGATGTGGTCAGATCCAAACTGATAGCAGTTGGCGTAGCTTTGGTGGTACTACTCCTCGCGTTGCTGCTGATCCCATTCGTCTTGCTGACCATCATCGACATACTCGATATATGGCTCCCGCGCTGGGGGGCCTCATCGATCGTCACCGGGTTGATGATCGTGATGGCGGCCGTTGGGGTTTTCGTAGCAAAAGCTAAGTTCAAAGGAAAACTGCTGCCCGAGGCAACCATCAGATCGTTGAAGGAGGACGTCGAGTGGGTCAAACACCGGAAGAGATAGAAAAACAGATAGAACAAACTCGCGAGGCTCTTGGCGACAAGATCGATGCACTTACATCGCAATTATCGGATACCGCATACGAAGTTAAGACCAAAGGGATCAAAGTCCTTGGCGTCGCCTTCGCTGCCGTGGTTGGGCTATTGACCCTCAAACGACTGACGCGTCGCAAAGACTAGTCATTTCGTTTCAGGTTCCAGCCATGGTTGGTGGGGCCGTGTCCTTGGCCGATCCTAAGGGCATCTGCGATGGCCCCTGTAACGAAGTCCTTCGCATCGCTGACCGCTTGACGTAGCTCTATCCCCTTTGCGAGTTGTGCTGTGATCGCAGCCGACAGGGTGCAACCAGTGCCGTGTGTATCGCCCGTGTGGATCTTGGGTCGTGAGAACAACTCGAATGACTCTCCATCGAACAAAACGTCGGTGGCCGTGCCGTCTAGATGCCCGCCCTTCACCAGAACGAAGCGCGGCCCCATCGATCGCAGCTCCTCGGCAGCGCGCTTCATCGAATCCAGATCGTCGACAGTCACCCCAAGAAGGGCACCGGCTTCGTGAAGATTCGGCGTGATGATGAGTGCCAAGGGAAACAGTTCGTTAACAAGGGCCCCTATCGCTTCTTCCTTCAGCAACCTGTCGCCGCTCTTGGCTACGAAGACGGGATCTACAACCACTTGTGAGACTGCGTGTTCTTGGAGCGAAGCGGCGACCACCCGGACGACCTTCGAGGTTGAGAGCATCCCTGTCTTCAGGGCGTCAACCCCGATATCGATCATGACCTGGTCTATCTGCTCTTTGATGACATTGGGTGGAACGTCGTGCACAGCCGCAACTCCAACCGTGTTCTGCGCGGTGACCGCAGTCACGGCACTCATCCCATGCACCCCCAACGCGAGGAATGTCTTGAGATCGGCCTGGATCCCAGCGCCTCCCCCGGAATCAGAACCTGCGATCGTCAGCGCTCTTGGAACCTGTTTCAAGAAACGTCCTTCACTATGCGAGATGGTCCCATCCATGCGCCACCAAGGCGCGCTCTTGTCCGTCGATGATGATCGTCATGCCCGCGCTTGGCTCCATGATCCTGCCGATCCGACTGACCAAGGTCGCAGTCTCCTCACCCACCGCTGCTATGGCCGGCTCGGCACGGTCGGCAGGGATCGTGAACAGCAGTTCGTAGTCTTCTCCTCCCTGAAGGGCCAGATCCAAGGGGCTTTCAGCCAGACCCAGACCCGCGCAATCGGCGAGCGGTATGTCATCGGCGACGAGTCTGGCGCCGACCATCGAGGCCTCGCAGATGTGCGAAAGATCGGATGCAAGACCGTCGGAAACATCGATCATCGAGGTTGGAAGGAACCTGCGCAGCACTTGAGTCTCCTGCACCCTGGGCACCGGCCGAAGATGCGCCGCGATCAGATCCTCGCGACCACCGAGGCCCGCCTTCAGGGCGCCGAGGCCCGCTGCAGATGCGCCGAGAGTGCCGGTGACGCAGATGACATCGCCAACCCTGGCTCCCTTGCGTTCGATCGTGAGTCTGCCTGCAGGGTTGCCGAGCATCGCAACGGAAACAACAACTTGGTCGCTCTTCGAGATATCTCCGCCGACCACCGCAAACCCGAACCTGTCGGCGCACTGTCGCATTCCAGCATAGAGCGACTCGACCCAATCGAGGCCAAGACCGTCCCTTATCCCCAAGGCACAAACCGCTCGCCTCGGCGTTCCCCCCATCGCCGCGATATCGCTGGCGTTCACAGCCACGGACTTGTAGCCAAGATCTTGCGGCGACGATGTGGCTAGATCGAAATGGACACCCTCGACCATGATGTCGGTTGTGAACAAGATCGTGCCTGCAGGCGCTCGGATGATGGCCGTATCGTCGCCAACCCAAACTTCGCCTTCCGGCGCCTCACCCACGAGCTCCTTGAGCCGCGCGATCAGACCGAATTCACCTAACTTAGAAAGTTGTTTCATGAGTGCCATGTTTGCATCCATCGAAGTATGATGCCCGCTAAACGCTTTACGCTTTTCTAGGAGGACGATTTGCCGGTAGTAAATACGCTAGAACTCGAAGGTGTTTCGGGCGAATCATGGGGCGACGCCGCCCGTGAGGCTCTTCGTGAAGCCGCCAGGACCATCCGTAACATCCAGAAGATGGATGTGCTCAGAACCAGCGCAGTGGTGAACGATGAAGGCATCACCGAATATCGCACCGAGGTTCGGATCTTCTTCGAGATGGAGCGGAGCTAGGCCCGACCAGTTTCAGACCTTCGGTCCGGCCCCCTTGACCGAAGCTGATACCTTGTCTTCGAAAGCTGCGAAGTTGTCTTGGAACTTCGTCGCCAGCTCTTTAGCCTTGGCATCGTAGCGCGCTGGATCTTTCCAAGTGTCGCGTGGTCGAAGCAGTTGCGATGGAACCCCCTCCACCTCGGTTGGAACCTCGAACCCAAATATCGGATCGGTCCGGGTTGGCACATCGTCTAGTTCGCCGTGGACTGCCGCAGCGACGATCCGCCGCGTAACCGCAAGGTCGATGCGAACCCCTTCGCCGAAGACTCCACCTGTCCATCCGGTGTTGACCAGGAAGACCCTCACGTTCTTGTCCTCGATCTTCTTCGAAAGCATGGATGAATAGACCTCGGGATGAAGGGGAAGGAATGGGGCACCGAAGCATGTTGAGAACGTGACCTTAGGTTCGTTCCCCAAACCGGCTTCGGTCCCCGCGAGCTTCGAAGTAAAGCCGCTGAGGAAATGGTACGCCGCTTGGTCTGGCGTGAGTTTGGCGACCGGCGGCAAGACGCCGAACGCGTCCGCCGTCAAGAAAACAACCGATGTAGCCTGCCCGGCTTTGCCTTCCGGCAGGGCCCCCGGGATGTAGTCGAGAGGATACGCGGCGCGGGTGTTCTGGGTGAACGTCGCGTCGTCGTAATCGATCTTGCGCGTATCGGGGTCGATGACCACGTTTTCCAGAACCGACCCGAAGCGGATCGCGTCCCATATCTGAGGTTCCTTCTCTTTGGTGAGGTTGATGCATTTGGCATAGCAACCTCCCTCGAAATTGAAGACTCCTTCGTCGCTCCAGCCATGCTCGTCATCGCCGATGAGCCTACGATCGGGATCGGCAGACAGGGTCGTCTTGCCGGTGCCCGAGAGGCCGAAAAACAAAGCAACATCGCCGTCCTTGCCGACGTTTGCAGAGCAGTGCATCGGAAGAACTCCGCGACCCGGTAAGAGCCAATTGAGCACCGTGAAGATCGATTTCTTGATCTCCCCCGCATATTGAGTGCCGATAACAAGCACTCTTTTGTTGGAAAGATCGATCGAAATGAAAGCTTCGGAGTTCAGCCCAAGCGACCGGTCGTCTATGCGCAGGGTGGGGGCACCCAGGATTGTCCAAAGCTCCGTTGACTCGTCATCGCCACTTTCAAGCGGATGGCGAAATAGCTGACGAGCGAACAAAGCGTGCCATGCCAATTCCGTGAAGAGCCGAACATGTACGTGGTGATTCGCATCGGCGCAGGCGCCTGCATCGACTTGGTACACGGCCTTGGACTCGAGGTGGGCCTTGGCCAGTTGCCAGAGTTTCTCAAAGATGGCGGGCTCTACCGACTGGTTGTTGTCCCACCACAGTGTCGATGCCGTGGCATCGTCACGAACCAGGTACTTGTCTTTGGGTGACCTGCCTGTACGTTCGAATGTACGGGCCACCAAGGCTCCGTTATCTGCCAATGAAGCTTCGGACGCGGCCAATGCATGTTCGATCAACACGGAGGCAGGAAGGTTTGCTCGGATGTCGGTCTTCAAGTCAAGGCCGACGATCTGGTCGGTCATCGCTCTTCCTCCCCAAAGTCACGTTCTGCTTCTTTCGATTCCTCGCGCTCGCGGATCTTTCTGCGACGATCCTCTTCGACGCGCTCTGGAGGCGGGACCGGTTTGCGGATCCGCCGGTATGTCTCTTCGAGCCCGTCCGATCTCTTCTTGGAATCGAGCATGGTCGGAGAAGTATAGGGGCTTGATTCACCCGAAGACCTGTCCCTCGGCGCCCGGGCTCTTATAGGATGGGCGTTCCGTTCACGATAACTATGGAGGTGGCCAGATGGCTGTTCAGGCGTACATTTTGATCCAGACGGAAGTTGGCAAGGCGGCTCAGGTGGCCAAAGAGGTTTCGGCCATCGCTGGTGTTACCTCAGCCGAAGACGTCACGGGTCCTTACGATGTGATCGTGCAAGCCGAATCGAACACTGTCGATGACTTGGGCAAGTTGGTAGTTGCCAAGATCCAAGCCGTTGAAGGGATCACCCGAACCCTGACCTGTCCGGTTGTGCACCTGTAGCTCATCCGGAAGAGTAAATCAAAACTAAGAACCGCTACTGTGGACGCGGCTTGCTGGCGTGGCGATCTATGGCCAACTGGATGAGTCTGTCGATGAGTTGTCGATAATCAACCCCTGAGGCTGCCCAGAGCATGGGATACATCGAGATGGGCGTGAATCCCGGGATCGTATTTATCTCATTGACGACCACACCTCGGCCAGAAGCGTCGTAGAACAGGTCGACCCGCGCCATCCCTGACGCGTCGATCGCTTTGAATGCCCTGACGGCATACCGGCGCACGATCTGCTCAACCGGATCTGGGATGTCGGCGGGGATGATGGTTCTTGAACCTTCGTCCTTGTACTTAGCGATGTAATCGTAGAACTCGCGCTCTGCGACAACTTCACCCACGACGCTGGCTTCGGGGACTTCGTTCCCGAGCACTCCGCATTCCAGTTCTCGTCCAACGATCGCTTCCTCGACGATCACCTTGCGGTCATACCTGAAGGCATCGGCGATACCTGCTTCCAATTCATCGAGGTTGTGGCATTTGCTGATACCTACAGATGAGCCGAGATTGGCTGGCTTCGTGAAACATGGGAACCCCAGGTCCGCAGCTTCTTCGACGCATCTGGACCTTTCGCCCTTGAATTCGTGATCGTGGAATATGACGAAGTCCGGTACAGGAAGTCCGCGGGCCTGCAGAAGGATCTTCATCATCTCTTTGTCCATACCTACAGCAGAGCCGAGAACTCCAGCGCCAACGTATGCGATGTCGGCGAGTTCGAGGAGACCTTGCACGGTTCCGTCTTCACCATAAGGTCCATGAAGTACAGGAAATACAACGTCTATCCGAGCCGGGTCGATGGCGCTCGTTCTTTCAGAGGCCACCAATTCGCGCCGGGTTGGGTCCTGCAAAATCGTGACCGGTTCACCGATGGCCTCGAAGGCTTCTTCGGGGACCTCGAGGTCGCCGCCTTCGAGCACTTTTCGAGAAGACTCAGGCAGCATGAACCTGCCGTCGCGAGCGATACCGATCGGTATCACCTCATACTTGGCCGGGTCCATCGCCGCAACAACATGTTTCGCGGAAACACATGAGACCTCGTGCTCAGCGGACCTTCCGCCAAAGATGACGGCCACACGGATCCGGCTCACTTACGCGCCGCCGATGTGAAATCTTCGAGCAGGTCGTCCACGTCTTCGATGCCTACCGCTATGCGAACCAGGCCCTCGGTGATCCCAGCCGCTGCCCGGTCCTCGGGCGCAAACTGACGATGCGACGTTGATGCGGGATGGGTGAGCTCGGTCCGTACTCCCCCGAAAGAAGAACCGACGCGCCCGATCTTGACCGAATCCATGAATCTCCATGCCTTCTCGCGCGCTCCGAAGTCGGCGGCGATCATGCCCCCAAACCCTTTCATCAACTTGCTTGCCCGTTCGTGTTGTGGGTGGCTCGGAAGGCCTGGATAAAGGACGCGGTTAACACTCGGCTCATCTTCGAGCGCCTGGGCAACCGCCATGGCGTTTGAGCAATGACGCTGCATCCTTAGACCGAGGGTCGCCAAACCCCTGATCGCCAGCCAACTCTCGAAGGCAGATGCTGTTGTTCCGTACCTGATGGCGAGATGGCGGATCTCGTCCGTTCGGGCGGCATCCGACAAAGCGGCGCCTCCCATCAGGTCGTGATGACCACCGATGTATTTGGAAGTTGCGTGCACGACGATATCGGCCCCCAACGCGATGGGGTTCACAAGTGCTGGCGTTGGCACTGTGCTATCGACGACTAGTGGCACTCCGGCTGTTCTGCAAACCGCGGCTATGCCTTCGATGTCGGCTACCTCGAATGTGGGATTCGCCACTGCTTCGATGAACACACCTGCAGCCGGGCGGCTAAGCGCTTCAGCGAAGCTCTCGGCATCGGTCGCATCGGCGAGATCGACGTCGATACCGACGCGCTCTGCCCCGGCGGTGAACAGTCCATAGGTGCCTCCATAAAGGGTCCTTGCCGCCACGATACGGTCGCCCTTGCCGGCCAGATGCATCAACACCGAATGGATCGCACCCATGCCGCTGGAGAAGACCCAGCCCCCTTCGGCCCCCTCGATCTCGGCCAGCGAATCTGCAAGAACGGCAGTCGTAGGCCCACCGTAGCGGCCGTAGACCTGGCCAGGACGTCGCTCATTGATCACATCGGAGTAGTGCTCGGCGCTTTCGTACCCGTAGTCGGATACCTGCCAGATCGGCGTTGACATCGGTGTTTCTTCCACCTTGGCGAGGCGGTCGGACGCGTGGGTGTTCAAAGTGTCGAACCCTGTCATAACCACATTCTTTCAGGTTTCCTTAAAGACCAGAGGGGGCAGGGTCGATACGGAAGATGTGGATATCGACGAGGGCGGCGCTTATGGCGACGCGGGCGAAAGCGCAGCCGGCGCAGTTCAAACGACTTCGGGCGGACAAACCAGAGGGACCTTAGCCGACCTGGCTTCGACACCGCCAACTCCTACTCCAACAGGACAAGACTTAGGGGCTGTGCAAGACCTGGGGGCGGGACCAGACCTGGGTGTCGCCGACCTCATCGAAACGTCGAACGCTGTCTACGACGAACCAGTCATAGTTGAGAAGCAAGAGCCTGCCGAGCCCGCGGCCGCGCCTTCCAGCAATTCGGCAACGCTCGCGGATCTGTTGACCGACATGATCCGGCTCGACGCATCGGACCTTCACCTTTCAGCAGGCAACCCACCGATCTATCGGCTCCGAGGTGAGCTGGTTCGAACCGAGTACGACCGCATGATGCCTGGCGAGATCCAGCGCATCTTGTATTCGATACTCACGCAGAAGCAGCGCGAGATCTTTGAGACCGAGCTCGAACTTGATCTGTCTTACTCATTGCCAGGCATCGCTCGCTTCCGCGTGAACGTTTACCGCCAACGCGATGCGATGGGTGCTGCATTCCGCTTGATACCTTTCGAGATCAAGACGCTTGAGCAACTGGGAGCGCCGAATCACATCTCTATGTTCGCTCGGATGCCGCGTGGACTCGTTCTCGTCACCGGTCCAACCGGTTCCGGCAAATCAACCACCCTTTCGGCATTGATCGATATCGTTAACACCGAGATGGCTTCGCACATCATGACCGTCGAAGATCCGATCGAGTTCCTGCATCACCACAAACGGTCAGCGGTCCATCAACGCGAGGTCGGAGGCGACACTCACACATTCGCACAAGCACTGAAGCACGTCTTGAGGCAAGATCCCGACGTCATCTTGGTTGGAGAGATGCGCGACCTGGAAACCATCCAGATGGCCATCACCGCTGCTGAAACCGGACACCTGGTTTTCGCCACCTTGCACACTAATTCGGCGCCTTCATCGGTAGACCGCATCATCGACGTGTTCCCACCACACCAGCAGCAGCAGATCCGAGTGCAACTGGCCGCATCGCTTCAGGGCGTTGTGACTCAAACCTTGGTACCAACAGCCGATGGGGTTGGAAGAGCGGTTGCCTGCGAGATCTTGGTTGTCACCCCCGCGGTGTCCAACCTGATACGAGAGGCAAAAACGCATCAGATCTACTCGATGATGCAGGCCGGTGGAAAACTTGGGATGTTAACCATGGACAAGGCGCTAGCGGATCTCGTCAAGATAGGCAAAGTGAAGCGCGAAGACGCCGAAGAGCGCGCTCATGACTTGGAGAACTTCAACACACTTCTTCGCGGCGAATAGAACCTCATCCATCAGCCCGGTTTGACTTTCCTTTTCTTCGGGTATCACTGCCCCAACGAAGAAAGGAGAAGAACATGGGTTACATCCACGAGCATCCGAGTACGACCGTGGTTGAAGATGACAGGACCGGCATGAGTTTGATGGCGATCGTTTTGATCGTGCTCTTGGTCGGATTGCTTATCTGGTTCATAGGGTTCAGCGGAGTAGTGATCCACCGCGGTCCTACGGTCATCCACGACAACACCAGCACCCAGAACAACCCGCCGGCAGACACCGGCAGCACGACGAACAACAACACGACGGTGAACAACCAACCAGCAGCGTCGCCGGCACCGTCGACAGCCCCTTAACCTAAAGCTATCAACGAAGAACCCCGCTTCGGCGGGGTTCTTCTTTTGCGTCCCTAGATGGGGTCGCGCTCGCGCTGCCTAACGATGCGAAGCAGGTCAGCGATCATGTCGGAGACACCCTGTCCTTGGTGGATGACTCGATAAACCCCGTCGCAGATCGGCATAGGAACCTCGAGTTTCTCGGCAAGTGCATGAACCGCCTTTGACGACTTGACCCCTTCTGCAACCTGGCTCATCTGAGACAGGATCTCGTCGATGGTCAGCCCTTTTCCAAGTTCGAGTCCAACGTGATGGTTGCGAGACAAGCCACTCATGCACGTGCATATAAGGTCGCCCACACCGGCGAGCCCCGAGAAGGTAAGTGGGTCGGCCCCCAAGCGAACGCCGAACCGTGTCATCTCGGCCAAGCCACGAGTGATCACGGTAGCTTTGGTGTTGTCCCCGAAGCCCAGGCCCTCTGCGATCCCGGTCGCGATGGCTATCAAGTTCTTGACGATACCTCCGACCTCGACCCCAACAACATCTGGATCGGAATAGGTCCGAAAGACCGGTGACATGAAGAGATCCTGCAGAGTGTCAGCAACATGCGCGTCCGCACACGCCACGACTGCTGCTGCGGGATACCCAAGGGCTATCTCTTTGGCGAGATTCGGGCCGGAAAGCGTTGCAACCCTTGACGGCCATGATGCAGGCACTTCCTCTGCGATCACTTCGCTCATGCGCCGCATAGTGTCGATCTCGAGTCCCTTGGCAAGACTTACGATCGGCGAATCCGTCGGCGCTATCTTGCTTGCTTCACGCACCACATCACGGAAGCAATGAGAAGGCACAGCCATGACGATCACACCCGCATCACCGATCGCCTCGTTCAGGTCGCAGGTTGCTCTTAGCCTTGGCGAAAGAAGCAAATCAGGCAGGTAAGTGGTGTTCTCGTGTTTCTCACTGATGTCGTCGGCGAGTTGCTGGTTGCGGGCCCACAACGTCACCTTGAGGCCCTTCAATGCCATCGCGTTGGCGAATGCGGTTCCCCACGACCCAGAGCCGACCACCCCAACCTTGTCTTTCATAGTCAGGCTTCGCCTTTCCGCCTCGCCACCGAACGCCTTATCGGCCGGGGAGTCCAGGGCTTGGCAACCTTGAGTCCGGCCAACAGCACCGCGATCTCTTGCATCACGAGCGCGCTAAGTTCGTCCCATGCCTCAGGGTCGTCGTGGCGTCCCGAGAACATCTCAACCGAGATCGGGGACCCGAATCTCACCCAGATGTCCTTGCGGGGCGAAGGATGGAACCCAGCGTGATAACTCCAAACCCACTGCCCTCCCCATGTCGCGCAGGGGATGATGTCGGTCTTGGTCGCGAGGGCAAGCCTAGCGACTCCGGTTTTCGGAGTAAGGGGAGCCAGATCCGGTGCGGTCGTCGTCGTTCCCTCAGGGAAGATAACAACCACCTGGCCGTCACGGATGGCAGACTCACCGTGACCAAGTGATCCTGGCGCCGAAGGACTGCCCCTGTCTACCCGGATCTGGCGAGCGGTCCTTAGAACCCAGCCGACGAATGGGGCCTTGAAGAGACTGCTCTTGGCGAAGAACCTGGGTCTGCGACCATAGCGGTCGAGCGCATAGGCAACAGCGAGCGGATCGAACAGTGAGATGTGATTGACCGCGACGATCGCCGCCGAATCCTCTGGAACGTTTTCTATGCCCTCGATGTGATTGCGAAAACTCCCAAGCCAAGGCAAAAGGACCGCTCTTGCAAGGCTGTAGCCAGTCTCCAATCCCACCTCAGTTCTCCAGCCGGTGGTCGTTTGTCCCTGCATATGTCTGCACGAACTCTCTGCGAACGCGCTCGATGACTTCTCGCACCGGCCAACGGCCAGCGGCATGCGATTCCCATGGGCCAACCCTTCTGCGCTGCTTCTTGGCCAGCGCATCGAGGACCCCGAGCGCCCTTGGCTCTTCGCTTGCTGCCCTGGTTTCGATCACTCCAGCTGCAACGGCTCTGTCGAAGACGTCTTGCCCGTACTCGGTCCGCGTGACACACATCGTCCAGCCGCTCATCCCGAGTCCCCCGAACGATATGTCTGCGTGTTCTGCGGCGAAGTCTGGACAGTGGTGACACCACTCATTGGCAAAGGGCTTGCACTCATCGAGCGGGATCACAACATCGCTCCCATCATCGAGGGTGACGAAGACGTCTCCCTTTACGTTGATCTTGACTACCCTACCCAGATCGACCCCGTAGCGGCCCTTCACGATCTGTTCGATGAATGGTTCATAGTCGAATGTCTCATTGCACATCAGCCCCGCGACGAACTTGATCATGCGGCTCCAACGCTTGATGCCCTCGGCCCCCATCTCGCGCATAGCAGTGGATTCGCACGACACCCCAACAACCGCGACCAACTTCAAGTGTTCGTCGGCGGCCAGCTTGAGGGCTAGCGGCGTCGAACAATATGTGTAGCGCGAGCCAGCAGACGCGATAAGGTCCGCCGAAGAACGTGCCAGGAACGGCTCATCGAACCAAGGCTTGTCGGCGCTTGGCCTTGAGACACAAGCCGCCTCGACCTCACCCGATTCGATCATCCACGCAAGGATCGCGCTGACTACCCCGCCGTCTTGTCCCCTGGGGCCGATCTTCGGATCGGCAGCGCGCGCCAACCACATGGTCCTGTGGATCCCCCAAGGCTCAGATGGATGTTTGCGACGGCGGCCGAACAACAGACTCTCGATGGCTTCGTATGCCGGATCCAAACGAAGACACGCCGACGCGCATAGCGAGCATCCTTTCTCGCCGTGGATGCAATCGTCGGGGCCGAGAGTGAGGTCGAGCATCTTAGGACGGAAGTCCTGCATCTCGATCACATGATGTGGACATGCAACGACGCACGCTGAACATCCAACGCACACCTGCGTTGCAACGACCTCGGCGAAGAGGTCCTTCCAATGCTTGCGCTGCGTTTGGTCTTCGTTGGTTTCAGCCATCGAACGGGAGTATAGGGTGATGGCCATGCCAACCATCCTCATACCCGTTAAGCACTTAGATCAGGCGAAGGGTCGACTTGGGGATCTTGTAGACGACTCTGACCGCCGAGCTCTTGCCCTCGCTATGCTCGAAGACGTGATCTCGCAAACGGTCCTTTGGCCAACGGTAACCGTGACCGGGGACCCAACCGTTGCGTCGTTATGTCGATCCCGAGGTTGCGAAGTGATCGACGATCCCGGCGCCGGCCTGAACCGAGCGATCGATACGGCCACGGCAACGCTCAAGGATGAGACCGAAAGCCTGCTGGTGATCCCCGCAGATGTGCCGTTGGTGGCCTCGTCAGATATCACCAGCCTTTTTTCTATAGACGCAGAAGTCCTGGTGGTTGGATCCGCCGACCGCGGAACCAATGCGTTTCTTCGCAGGCCTCCGCAGGCCATCGATGCAGCGTTCGGAGACGGAAGCGCCAAGGCGCACTGTGACTCGGCCGAGGCGCGGGGACTTACATGGCAGATGGTAACGATGCCGTCTTTGACGCTCGATGTCGATGATGCAGAGGACCTGTTGTCCTTGGCAAGGTCAGATGCCGACAGACGCAGCGTTGCACTTGCCAAGCAGATCGTGGCTTCAAAGGGTTGGCGGCTCGGGCCCTTTGACGATGCGTATCCCCATCCATAGCGCGGTTCCAAAAGCCGATGCGGCGGCAACCGACAAGACCGCTATAAGCGCTACGCCGGCCCTCGGGGGGCCGAGCACGGGATCGCCCCCAGCGCGCGAGTGATCCAACCACCCGAGCCAAGCCGCCCTGACCAAGGTTCCCGCAAGGATGAGCAGACTCAATTGAACGACCCTTAAAGCCCTTCTCTGCCTGGGCAGGGGCGGCGAACCCTTTCGACCCTTGCCGGCCATCGCTCGTTTCATAACGACAAGATACAGCCACCAAAGCAAAGGCCCGGCTCAGCCGGACCCTCGCTGTGTGTGACCGTTATCAGTTCAGCGGCGCTTCGCCGAAGACTTCTTGGCCGTTGATTTCTTGGCTGCCGTCTTCTTGGCAGGAGCCTTCTTGGCCGTTGATTTCCTGGCGGCGCTCTTCTTGGCCGGAGACTTCTTGGCCGGCGACTTCTTGGCCGCAGACTTGGCCGGAGACTTCTTAGCGGGGGCCTTCTTCGATTTCGTCTTAGTTGCAGAGATCTTCGTCTTCCCCGAGACGATGGCCTTCAAGGCCTGGCCAGCCTTGAACACCGGGACGGTGGTGGCAGCGATCTTGACTGCCGCTCCCGTTTGCGGGTTACGGCCGGTACGGGCTTTACGTGGACGTGCGGTGAAGGTGCCGAAGCCTGGAAGCACAACCCGGTCGCCCTTGGCGAGGGCACTTTCGACAGCGCCAAGTGTGGCATCCACGAATTCTGAGGTTCGCGACTTGGCTTCGCCGGTTACGTCGGCCACTCTTTCGATCAGTTCTGCTTTGTTCATCCATTCCTCCTGTTTGTTGAACCGTGAGGCCGCAGTAAACCCGAAAACACGTGGTCAAGTCAAAGACCGAACTGCTGAAAACCCTTATCCTGCTTGACTTGTAGGTGGTTTGCTACCCGAAGGGCCGTCGCCTTGGCCGAACGATCTGCTTGCTAAGGCGGACACCCCGGACAACATAGAGGCAAACTCCATGGGTATCACGAACTTCGTCGAACCCGACGCGCCGATCTCTTTCAATGTCTCCAGGTACTGCAAACTCATCGTGTTCGCGTCGATAGTGCTTGCTACTTCGAAGATCTTTCCCAGTGCCAAAGCGAAGCCTTCAGCGCGAAGGATGGATCCCTGGCGTGTTCCTTCGGCATTCAAGATGGCGGCCTGCTTATTGCCTTCTGCCACGGTGATAGAAGCCTGTTTCGCCCCTTCCGACTCGGTAACGACCGCTCGGCGGGTTCGCTCGGCCGACATCTGCCGGGTCATGGCTTCGAGGACTGCGGGAGGGGGGATGATCTCGCGGATCTCAACATTGGTGACCTTCACTCCCCAGCGTTCCGTGACCTCGTCTAGCTTGGTCCGAAGCACCTCGTTCATGGCCTCTCGCTTGGCGAGCACATCGTCGAGAGTCATATCACCAACCACCGACCTCAATGTTGTTGCAGCGATGTTCTGCGCGGCCCCCGCGAAGTTGCCAACTTCCAGAACCGACATCACCGCGTCGACGACCTTGTAGAAGATGATGAAATCTATCGATATAGAAGCGTTGTCTTGAGTGATCGCGGTTTGGTGTGGGATCTCTAGATATAGCTCGCGGAGATCCACCAGTACCGCTCTATCCAAGATCGGGATCAACAAAACGATGCCTGGCCCTTTCGTGCCAACGCATCTGCCCAGCCGGAATACGACTAGCCGCTGGTATTCGCGAACCACCCTGAGAGCGCGCGGGAGCAGAACGATGAGAAAGAAAAGAACCGCTATGAGGCCAATGATGAGACTAGGCATCGTTACCCCTTCCGGCTTTCGATCGTGTTCAGTTCATCAGACTCTACAGAAATCTGTTCAACTTCCAACCTGAGCCCTTTGCTTGCCACCACTTTAACTACTGCACCTAGCGGGATCTGACCCTTACTGGAGAACGCGCTCCACCTCTCGGATGCGACTTGCACTGCCCCGACTGGGTCGATCTCGGTGGTTACGACTCCGGATCTTCCGATCAAGCGCTCGGTGGCCGTGGTCTTGGGAAGACTCCTTGCGCGCATCGCTGCGCCAACTGCGAAGACGAAGAACAGCCCTGCGGAGACCGCAACCGGTCCGATCACATATGGCGACACGCCATCGCCAGGCACAGCGGTGTCGAATAGCAATAGACCGCCTGCAACCAAACAGATGAGTCCCGCGACGGTATGAACGCCGAAACCAGGGTGCTTGAGCTCGAACAAGAAGAAAACGACCGATGCGATCAGCAGCATGATCCCCAGCAACTGAACCGGCAGCATCCCGAAAGCAGCAAGCGCCGTAGCCAATGAGAGAGCGCCCAGCACGCCGGGAACAGAAATACCCGGATGCAGCGCCTCGAGGACAAGAAGAACGAGCCCGAGGTAGAAGAAGATGAACGCGAGGTCGGGGGTCAAAAGTCCATGGACCCAGTTCCACCCGAACGCCAATCTATGGTCTAGCTCGTGGGGACCGGCTGAGGAAAGGCTCTGAACATCTATGGTCACTTGGCCGCTCGCGACTTCGGCAACCATGCCATCTACCTTTGTCAGCAGTTGGCGTTCATCTGGAACTACCAGATCGATAACGTTAAGTCGCAGGGCTTCTTCGGCCGACAAACTTTTCGAGTTGCGGACCGCGCTCTCGGCCCACTCAACGTTTCGACCGCGCTTTTGAGCAAGGCTCCTGATGAAAGCTGCGGCGTCGTTGATCACCTTCGTGCGTTCTATGGCTCCCGAAACCCCAACGGGATGTGCAGCCCCAACGGCAGTCCCGGGGGCCATCACCGCGATCGGACATGATATGAGGATGAATGTTCCCGCCGATGCTGCCCTCGACCCCTGGGGGGCGACGAAGCACACGATCGGCACTTCTGAGGCAAGTATCGATCGCACGATCTTGCGCATGGAGCTATCCAGTCCGCCCGGTGTGTCGATCGTTAATACGATGAGTGAGATCTGCGAGTGCTGCGCGGATGAGATGTTGTTCGCCAAGTAGGCAGCCTCTAATGGATCAACCACCCCATCGAGATGAAGTCTAAGGATCGATGTCGGGCCGGCAGTCGTTCTGAATGACCGCGATTGCCCCGCAAGGGCGGCCAACATCAGGCACAGGAGCACTAGCGAAGTCCCCAGCCGCGAAGCCTTCCTCAGCCACCTCACAATGAGAATCATCCCATGCTGGTTGTTTGCTCGTCTGCGATAAGGGGAAAGACGGTACACACACGATCAGGAAGGACCTCACATGCAGCGCAAGACGAGGGTTAACGACGCGACAGTTCGCGGCGGCATTTCGATCACTTGCATCTTGACCGGGGCGATGGTTGCCTTCGGGGCGATGGCCGTGATCGTGATAGCCATGGGCGCTGCTCTTAGTGCCTTGGGGTACACATCGCTAGCGACCATCCGTCCGTTGACATCGACGCTCGGCCTAACCTTGATACTGGTCCTGGGATTAGGACAGTTCATCGCCTATTGGTGGGGCGGCTACGCCGCGGGGCGGATGAGCAGAGGGGCCGGAGTTGGCAATGGCATATTGGTCCCCGTTTTCGCTCTGATCATCGCAGGGGTGATCTGGATGCTAGCAAGCAGCGCCTCATCTTCAGGGTTTCTGCGTCCGGGTACGATCGACCTTGGGACTACGTCTGCTTATGGACCATTCGTGGCCCTTGGAGCAGTTGTCCTGATGCTGATCGGCGGTGCGATGGGAGGCATGCTCGGATCCAAGTGGCACTCTCATCTCGAACAACAAGCCATCACCGATCATGCGGCTCAAAAGCGAACCATCGATCTGACCAACGAACCCGTCAGGAACCAGAGGCAGGACTTAGGCGCGAACCCAAGCTAAAGGATCGATGACTCTACTCGTTCATCGGTGCGAGCCAGACAACGCCGAGCGGCGGCAACGTGACATCGGCTGAGCGGTCGAAGCCATGCCAGGCAGGGCCCTCGGCGTCGAACCGTAACAGGTTCGATACGCCCGATCCCCCGAAGAGATGGCTGTCTGTGTTGAGAACCTCATGCCATGGCCCGCCTCGCGGTAAGCCGAGTCGATAGCCATATCTGGGGACCGGCGCCAGGTTCGCTACGCAGACGATGTAGCGATCACCGGCCGCGTTGTAACGGATGAAGCTGAGCACGTTCGTATCGCTGTCGTTGGCGTCTATCCATCTAAATCCCGACTGCTCGAAGTCTCGCTCCCATAGAGCAGGCTCCTTGGCGTATGTGAGGTTCAATGAGCGGACCAGGTCTTGGATCCCTTTGTTGTCGCTCGATCCGAGCAGATGCCAGTCGAGGCTGCGATCGTGAGACCACTCTGATTCTTGGGCGAACTCACCACCCATGAATAGCAACTGCTTGCCTGGATGAGCCCACATCCACGCGAACAAAGCCCGCAGGTTGGCCATCTTCTGCCACCTGTCCCCCGGCATCCTTTGGAACAAAGACCCTTTGCCGTGGACCACTTCGTCATGACTGAGCGGAAGAACGAAGTTCTCCGCCCACGCGTACATAAGCGCGAATGTCAGATCGTTGTGGTGGAACCTTCGGTGCACAGGGTCTTTCATGAAGTAGTTAAGGGTGTCGTGCATCCAGCCCAGACTCCACTTGAAACCGAACCCGAGTCCCCCAACGTAAGTAGGTCTCGACACCGCTGGCCAAGACGTCGATTCTTCAGCGATGGTCATCACACCTGGGAACTTGCCATAAACAAGAGTGTTTAGTTCTTTGAAGAATGCCACTGAATCTAGATTCTCCCTGCCGCCATAACGGTTGGGAACCCATTCACCAGGTTCGCGCGAATAGTCGAGGTGCAGCATCGATGCGACCGCATCGACCCTGATGCCGTCGGCATGGAACTCTTCGATCCAGTAAAGCGCGTTAGCGCTCAAGAAGTTCTTCACTTCGTTTCGTCCAAGATTGAAAACCAGCGTGCCCCAATCTGGATGGTGGCCTTGACGAGGATCGGCATGCTCATAAAGGGCGGTCCCGTCGAAGCGGGCCAGCGCGAACGCGTCTCGCGGGAAGTGTGCTGGCACCCAATCGATGATCACGCCGATGCCAGCTTGATGCAGTCGATCTACAAGGTACCGGAAATCGTCAGGCGTTCCGAAACGATGAGATGGCGCGTAATAAGCCGAAACTTGATAGCCCCACGATCCACGGAATGGATGCTCCGATACCGGGAGGAACTCAACGTGGGTGAAACCCAGGTCTGTAAGGTAGGAGGTCAGTTCTTCAGCGAGCTCTCGATAGGTGAGGGAACGGTTGTCCTGGTCGGGGTTACGTCTCCAGGAGCCGATGTGGCATTCATAGATCGACAAAGGCTGGGCGGTCGGATCGTTCGACCTGCGGCGATCGATCCATCCGCCGTCTGCCCACTCATAAGAAGAACTCGTGACGATCGACGCTGTTTTGGGAGGAGACTCCATCTCGAAGGCGAATGGATCGGTCTTTAGAACGATGCGGCGCTCGGATGTGAGCAATTCATATTTGTAGCGTGCGCCGTCTGAGAGCGCAGGAACGAAGATCTCCCAAACACCCGAACTTCCGAGCAAGCGCATGGGATGCGACCTTCCGTCCCATCGATTGAAGTCGCCGACGACCCTTACGCTGAGGGCGTTCGGGGCCCAAACCGCGAAGGACACGCCGTGGACGCCTTGATGCGTACGAACGTGCGAGCCAAGATGCTTCCAAAGTTCTTGGTGTCGGCCTTCGGCGAAGAGGCGGGTGTCCCTTTCGTCCAGGGTCGCCAGGAATCGGTACGGGTCTTGCATCTCATAAGCATGCGAACCATGCTCAACTGAGAAACGGTAGGCAGGCATGAAATCAGGTTCTCTTCGGGATAACCAGGCGAATGACTCAAGCGAACGATCGTATCAGAGGTGCAAAGGGCTGCCTATGGGAAATGCGGTGTGTGACACATCGGCCATCTCGGGCAAGACGTTGACACGATCCCGGCGGCAC
>JBHELT010000108.1:0-13516 GCA_046262935.1 Actinomycetota bacterium
AACCTTCCCACCGCGTTCTTGATCGGTGTGGCCGTGGCGATCCTTCAGGGAATAGCACTTCAGCGTTTCGGATTTAAGCCATTGGCGTGGCGTAAGGGTTCGATCGCGTGGATATTGGGGGTTGTTGTGTTCGCCGCGGTCCTACGCAATGTGGCCGGTCTTGTTTTCGAGTCGCGCGCATATGAGGTCCCTTATGCGCACTTGGGTCGGGGGGTCCTGGTTATCGGTGGAGGCTCCGGTCTGGTGATCCGCACGATCTACCTCTGGGTGTTCGCGGCAGCGGCTCTTGCGGCTATAGCAATGGAATTGATGTTGGGGCGCAGCGCGTTCGGAAGATCGATCAGAGCTGTTGCCGAATCAAGACCGACGGCTGAGTTGATGGGGATCGACACCGAGCGTGTGCTGACTTTGACGTTCGCTATCGCAGCGGCGCTCGGAGCTTTGGCGGGGGCATTGATCGCACCGATCACTTTCGTATCGGTGGCACTTGGCTCGTTGTTCACTTTGAAGGGGTTCGTTGCCGCTGTCCTTGGCGGTCTTGGCAGGGGAAGGGGGGCCCTACTTGGGGGTCTGATCCTCGGTTGCACCGAGCAATTGCTTGGCGCGCTGGAATTCCTCGTGCCGCACAGCTTAGGAAGATTCTTCACCGGCGGTTACCGTGACGCGTTCGCGTTCGTCATCTTGATCATCGTTCTGATCGTTCGTCCTAGAGGATTGCTCGGCCCCCCGTCGCGGGTGGAAGCATGAGGGCCAAGATAGTCGCTTTGTCGATCGGCGCTCTCGCGGTTGCGGCGCCATTCTTCATGGGTGATACCGGAGCGATCGACATCTTTGGGAGCATCCTTCTCATCTGTATCGCGGCTATGGCGCTCAACCTCATCACAGGTCTTGGCGGACAGATATCTCTCGGGCATGCCGCACTGATGGGTGTTGGCGCTTACACCGCAGGTGTGCTCTCTTCGCGCCTCGATATCGATTTTTTCGCTGGGCTCGGGGTGACGGTCCTGGTCTCGGCTCTCATCGGTTTGCTGTTCGGAGCGCCCAGCCTTCGCGTAAGGGGTCAATACCTCGCGCTCGTTACCGTGGGAGGTGGCTTCGTCTTCACTAGGGTCATCGCCGAAGCCAGGTTCGCGGGCGGCGAGAGTGGATTGATCGATGTTGGTCCTATGGTTGCCTTCGGGCACTCCTTGGATCTCAAAGGACAGACCGCTGTGATCGCGATCTTGTTCCTCATCTGTCTCTATCTCGCAACCACCGTTACGACATCACGGATCGGCCGCGCTTTGACTGCCATCAAAGTCTCGGAACGCGGCGCTGAGGCGGCTGGTATCGATACCTACCGCGTGAAGCTTGGCACCTTCGTTGGCTCATCGGTGATGGCAGGGATGGCCGGAGCACTGTTCGCCCACAAAGAAGGCTTCGTGTCGCCTTCGACTTTCGGTTTCGACCTTTCCTTGGTATTGATCATGGCCTGCATAGTCGGCGGTGTTGGCCGCCCGCTCGGTGGTGTCATCGGAGCCTTTGTATTCGCGGGTCCATTCATCGCTTACCCCGGTGCAGCCCGTTATCAATTAGCGATACTGGGTCCGATCGCTCTCATAACCTTGTTGTTCTTCCCCGAAGGCATCGCCGGAAAGGTGCGGTCGATGAGAGGCTCAGGCGGTTTATCTGACTTCGCCGCCGCCGAACCGTTCGCAGTGGCGCCGGTGGCTGTCAAGCGGTCAGCCAGTAGCGACAAAGAACCGTTGCTTGTAGCCAGCAACATATCCAAGCATTTCGGAGGCGTTGCGGCTCTCGACGATGTCTCGTTGCAAGTAGCGACTGGTTCTGTTCACGCCCTCATCGGCCCGAATGGAAGCGGCAAGACCTCGTTCATCAACTGCATCACCGGTGTTCAGCGAAGCGATGCTGGTGAAGTGCGCTTCGATGGCTCGGCTGTGCAAGGGCGACCGCACTTGATCGCGCGAAAGGGTGTAGCGCGAACGTTCCAGGAACCCCTGACCTTTGACGGCCTTTCGATGCTCGAGGATGTGGCGATCGGCGCCAAGGTAGGCGCTAAGGCGGGCACGGCCGCATGCCTATTGGGGACCAGGTCCTCGAAGCGAGGAGACGCTCTCGCCGCAGGGTGGGCTTCGCAAGCGCTCATCGCGGTTGGTCTCGATGCCACCGAGGCGGCAAAGATGCGTACCGATGAACTTTCCTACGGCCAATCCAAAAGGCTCGAGATGGCGCGTGCTATCGCCATGCAGCCGCGTCTGCTCATCCTCGACGAACCTTCTGCAGGAAAAGACCCAACCGAGATCCAGGCTCTAGTGGCGCTGCTCGGCGAACTCAAGGATCGCGGTATGACGATCCTGCTGGTCGATCACCACATGGACCTCGTGATGAACGTCGCAGACAAAGTGACGGTTCTTGATCATGGCCGGGTGGTCGCTAGCGGAACCCCCGGCGAGATAACGCGCGATCAGCGAGTAATCGATGCATACCTGGGAGATGCGCCCGAGTGAAGACATATCCGTTGCTGACCGTGCGAGGGCTTGTCGCGGGCTACCGCAGTGGGGTCCCCGTGATCGGCCCGATCGACATCTCGGTTGATGAACATGATGTTCTTTGCGTTCTGGGTTCCAATGGAGCGGGTAAGTCGACGATGCTCGCCTGCATCGCGGGGGCGGTGAGACCGTGGGGCGGGTACATCATTTTCGCCGGTGAGGACATCGCGGGAGTTTCGGCGCACGCCCTCATATCCAGGGGGGCGATGTTGGTCCCGTCGGGCCGCAGGGTATTCGCGGAGCAAACCGTTACCGAGAACCTCTTGCTCGGTGCACATGTGTTTCGCAAAGACCGCCGGCGAATCGGCAAGGCCGTTGCCAGCATGTTCGAGCGGTTCGAAGTGCTGGCAAACAAGGCGAAGATGCCAGCCGGCGCTCTGTCGGGCGGTGAACAGCAGCTGTTGTCGATCGCCCGGGGCCTCATGTCGAGACCCAAACTGCTTCTGATCGACGAACCATCTATGGGCCTTGATCCACATTCCGTGAAGATGGTTTTCGATCTGATCGAAGAAGTTCGAGATGACGGAACAACCATGGTGCTAGTTGAGAAGTCGGCTCAGCTCGCATCCCGGGTTGCCAACAAGATGATCGTCTTGGCATCGGGTCGGGTCGTCATGTCGGGGCCCGCGTCGCAGGTGGCGAACGATCCGGGGGTTCAAGAGGCTTACCTGGGGATGGGCACGCTCGGGCGCCCGGGTACTTAATCGGAGGTGCTACTTGGTTTCAGAAAAGAGGCCAAGACGGTCGCGCCGAGGACGACGACTATGGCGGCGAGCGAAACCCATACGGGTATCTCGATGACATCGGCCAGCAACATCTTGGTTCCAACGAGGGCAAGTATCAAAGCCAGTCCATACTTCAGCATGCTAAGGCGCGACATCGTTTCGGCCAGAAGGAAGTAGAGCGAGCGGAGACCCAGGATCGCGAACAGGTTCGACGTGAGGACGATGAACGCAGATCTAGTGACCGCGAAGATCGCAGGGATCGAGTCGACTGCAAAAACGATATCGGTGGTTTCGATGACGAGCAACACAACGAACAACGCTGTTGCGACCTTCTTCCCCTTCGAAACCGTGAACAACTTCTGGCCATCGAAGTCCGATGTCGCCCTGAAGTGCCGGTTGAAGAACTTGAGCAAAATGTTGCGACCCGGGTCCGGCTCCGACGAACCCCGAACGACTCTTACGGCAGTGACGATCAGCAAGCCGCCGAATATGTAAGTCACCCACCCAAAGGCGCTGATCAAGCCGATGCCTGCCGCGATGAATGCACCACGGAAAAGGATCGCTCCCAAGATCCCATAGAACAAGACCTGGTGTTGGTACTCCTTCGGCACGCGGAAGTACGAGAAGATGACGATGAAGACGAACATGTTGTCAACCGACAGCGAGTATTCGATGAGATAGCCCGAGAAGTATTCCGCGGCTCTGTGGGGTCCTTGCCAGAAAAGCAAGATCAGACCGAACGCGAGCGCGATACCTACCCAGACTCCAACCCAAGCGGCAGCTTCTTTCGACGAGATCTGGTGAGGCGATGAGTGAAAGACCTTCAGATCAAGCAGCAACATCGCGATGATGAAGGCGATGAAGCCGATGTACGTTAGAGGTGTCGGCAATGGGACCTAATAGATCCCGTCGTCCTTAACCCTAGTAAAGACGTCTCTTGGGTCGAGGAAGACAACGCTTGCTGCACCTGCTCGACCGATGGCACCCTCGAGCGGAAGGTTCTTGATGTTTGCGGGATCTATCTCCTCGGCTAGCAGGGCCAGGTTGATGAGGTCGCCAACTGGAACATTGATCTTGGTGTGGCGTTCGGCCGCTTTGATGTAGTCGAAGATCCGGTGCTGGTCGACCGCCTCTTTCTTGAACTTTGCGAACGCCGCCAGCATGAACTGACCCTGGTTGTCCGTGCGGGAAAAGTCGCTCTTGGGAGTCGCGTGACGATTGCGGCAGAACGCAAGCGAGTTCCCCCCATCCAGGTGCTGAACACCTGGTTCGAAGTTGGCGCCGGAACCAACCGGATCATGCATCGCGTAAGGCACGTTGACATCTACGCCCCCAACTTCATTGATTAGTGCCATGAAGTTCGAGAACTCGGTCAAGACGTAGTACTGAACTTGGATACCGCTTAGTGTCTTGATCAACTGGACCATGCCCTCGGGTCCACCGTAATAGCAAGCGGTATTGATGCGGTCCTGGCCATGCCCAGGGATGGTCATATAAGAGTCGCGTGGGATGTCGATAATGCTCCCCGCTTTCTGCTGCGGGTTTATTGCGAGGATGTGGATTGCGTCGCATCGACCGTGGTCGGTCTCGGGGGGGCCATTTCGCGTGTCACTTCCGAGTACCAAGATGAATACAGGCTGGTTGGTACCAGGATGCCAACTCGTGCCCTGCACCTTGTGGATCGCTAACGCAGTTGTTGGTGTCGCCGACGATGCTGTGCCTCTGAACGGAGCACTAGCCCACCAAAGCGTTGCCAGCAAGCAGATCGCGGCGAATGACCCAACGGCTCTGATGATCGGATGGCGTCTTGTTCTTGCCGCGATGATGTCGACCGACGATCTCATTTGATGGCCCCCATCTCGCCGAACGCAGCCGACTTGACCACCGTGTCGGCTTTGAACGTGGTCGAGTAGGCGGAGATCTTGTAGGTTCCCCCGGCCTTCGTGAACCAGAACATCCCAGTTTCGACGAGGCCTACTGGGCCCTGAGCCGAGGGTTTGGTCTTTGCGTCAGCCTCGAACTCGACCGTTACCAAAGCCTGGGTTGCGGAACCCGAAGGGTCGAAGAACACGCTCGTCTTGGTCATGAACTGCTTCCGGGGTTTCACCGAGTCGATCGACGCGGCGAGGTCTGTCAGCGCAAGGCCCCCGAGGTTGGCGGCGAGACCGGCCTGAGCTTCGGGGGTGAAAGACGCCGCCAAGCCGGGGTGCGTTCCGCCCTTCCAATCCGACGGCACGACGAAGGCCTTGTCGAATAGATCGTCGAGCAGGTTCTTCAACTGGGCTGCCTCGGCGTCGGCCTTGGTTTTCGCGTCGGGACGCTCTGTTGGATCGATGGGACGCACCTCACCGATCTGGAAGTCAGCATGGATAGTCTTTGGTGGTTGAACCTTATCCTTCGTCTTGGTACATCCACCGAGAAGCAGGATCGCGAGGCAAACACCGATGAGTTTTTTGGGCACGACGGCTATTCTTCCCCAGTGGACGTTGTTTGTCTGGTTCTGGTGAACATGTTTGAGCTTGCTTGGGGTGGATAGAATCGCCGTGCTTGCTTCGTAAGATGCTCACTCGGTTCGCGCTCGATAGGGGGTACTCATGGATCTAAACGTCGAGGTTCAGCAGCAGAACGGGTTCGCCGTGCTCTTGGTTTCCGGTGAAGTAGACGTGTTCACGGCCCCTAAGGTGCGTGAGCGATTGATCGACCTGGTAGAACAGGGCGACCACAACATAATCGTGAGTCTGGAGGATGTGGAATTCCTCGATTCGACCGGGCTGGGGGTCCTCGTGGCGGGTCTGAAACGCGTCAAGATGCACGACGGCACGCTGTCAGTGGTCTGTACGAAAGAAAAGATCCTTAAGATCTTTCGGATCACAGGGCTCACGAAGGTTTTTCCCATCTTCTCCACGGTAGACGAAGCAGCCCAACCCGCCTCCTGACGCGTCTGGACCGGACGCGAGGCTTGACTTTTTGGGGCATCAAAAGTTAGGTTTCATAGCTCGAAATCATGAACGATGCCCTATCAAAGTCTGACCGCGAACTTCTGAAGGCGGTCTACCGGCTTACCAAAGATGAAGCCGACGCCCACACGGGCAGTCTGGCGGCGCGCCTTGGGGTGTCCCCAGGGACCGTAACCGTCGCAGTCAAACGCTTAGCCGAGCGTGGATTGCTGGAGCACAAACCCTACAAAGGCGTCGATCTCACCCGCGACGGAAGGCAGGTTGCCGTGGCCGCGATCAGGCGGCACCGCATTGTCGAGCGGTTCCTTTCCGACATGCTGGGCTATGTATGGAATGAGGCCGACAGGCTGGCAGGCAGTTTCGAGCACGATCTTCCTCAGGAAGTCGAGGACCGCATGTTCGTGGCCCTTGATCGGCCGCTCACCTGTCCACACGGTTTCCCCATCCCCGAACCGGATGTTACCGAGATCCCTCAGATGCCCCCGCTATACGCGCTCGAACCAGGTTCGATCGCCATCGTGGCGGTTCCGGGTTCAACGTCTCAGGAGGTCGTCGATTTTTTAGACGAACTCGGTCTTCGTCCCGGAGTCAGGGTGCAGGTCAAGGAGAAGCATCCATTCGACGGCCCCATGGTGCTGAAGGTCGGCGGAAAAGAGCGGACCGTCAGCGAACGCGTTGCCAGTCGGATCTTTGTGAATGTGATCGAAACACAGAGCAAGTCAAAGGAAGAATCGGCATGAAAGGAATGGTATGCGTCATTTGATATTGGCCTCCGAAGGAGGTTTTCAGAGCTTCCACCTTGGAAGCACCGAGCTGTTGTGGCTGTACTTCTCGGGGGCAACCGCGCTGCTGGCGATCATCGTTGGTTTCGTGTTGATGCGCGGCGTGCTCGCCGCGGACCAGGGGACCCCGAAGATGATCGAGATCGCTAAAGCTATCCAAGAGGGAGCGATGGCTTACTTGAAGCGTCAGTTCAAGACCATCGCAGTCATCCTCATCCCACTCGCAGCGATCGTTTTCTTCACCGCGACCAGGGTGGTTCGCCCCGATGGTTCCGAGGCGCTCTCGCAGTTGAATTCGGGCATCTTCCGAACGATCGCTTTCATCGGCGGGTGCGTCATGTCGGGCCTAACCGGATTCATCGGCATGGGGCTCGCAGTTAGAGGCAACGTACGCACCGCGGCAGCCGCGCGTTCGGGTTCCTTGAAGGGCGCGTTGAAGGTTGCATTCCGCACCGGTGGTGTCGCTGGCATGTTCTGCGTTGGTCTAGGGCTTCTCGGAGCAACAGCGATCATCCTCGCGTTCCAGAACACCGCCTCGGCGATCCTGGTTGGGTTCGGATTCGGTGGGTCTCTTCTTGCTCTATTCCTGCGTGTCGGTGGAGGTATCTTCACCAAGGCCGCCGACGTTGGTGCGGACCTCGTTGGTAAGGTCGAAGCAGGCATTCCAGAAGACGACCCACGTAACCCGGCTACCATCGCGGACAACGTTGGTGACAACGTTGGTGACTGTGCCGGTATGGCGGCCGACCTTTTCGAGTCTTATGAGGTAACGCTGGTTGCCTCGATCATCCTTGGAGTTGCTGCATTCAAGTCGATCGGACTCAACCCAGCTCTTGGCCTCATCTTCCCGGTGATCGCTCGTGCCATCGGTGTGCTGGCCTCGATAGTTGGCGTGTACATGGTGCGCGCCACCGATAAGGACAAAACCGCGATGGCCCCCATCAACCGCGGGTTCCTGACGGCAGGCATCTTGACCGTGATCGGAACCTTCGCGGTAGCCCAGTTCTATGTTCACAACTTGAAGGTGTTCTGGGCGGTCGTGACCGGTCTGGTTCTTGCGCAGGTCGCTAGCAGGCTGACCGAATACTTCACATCGACCGAGCGTTCTCCGGTGCAGGAGATAGCCATCGCTGCTCGCACCGGACCCGCAACCACGATCCTTTCCGGTTTCTCGTCCGGACTCGAATCATCGGTTTACGCGATCATCGCGATCGCGGGGGCCCTTGGGGTGGCCATCGCGCTTGGTGGTGGCAATCTGCAGTTCTCGCTGTACCTCGTTGCCCTTACCGGTATGGGGATGCTCGCAACGACAGGAGTTGTAGTTTCCGAAGACACCTTCGGCCCCGTTTCGGACAACGCCGCGGGTATCGCCGAGATGTCGGGTGAGTTCGAGGGCGAAGCACAAAAGATCATGGTGAGCCTCGACGCCGTTGGAAACACAACCAAAGCGGTCACGAAGGGTTTCGCCATCGGGTCGGCGGTCATCGCGGCGGTTGCGTTGTTCGCATCCTTCATCGAAACCATCGGTTCGGAACTCAGTGACAAACTGACCGTTGGTATCGGCGGCGGATCGAAACTGTTCCTCGATCCCCTTACACAGATCAATGTGGCCAACCCAACTACCTTCATCGGTTTGTTGATCGGTGGTTCGGTCGCCTTCATGTTCAGCGCCCTGGCGATCAGGGCGGTTGGACGAACGGCCGCGATCGTCGTCCAAGAGGTTCGCAAGCAGTTCCGAGAGAAGAAGATCATGGAGGGCATCGACCGTCCCGACTACGGGGCAGTCATCGACATCTGCACGGCGGCCTCGCTTCGTGAGCTCGCAACGCCAGCTCTGCTCGCCGTGCTGACCCCTGTGATCGTTGGATTCGGCATCAACTACTTCGCGCTCGGCGCTTTCCTCGCGGCGGTCATCTTGACCGGACAGTTGATGGCCAACTTCCTGTCTAACGCTGGTGGGGCATGGGACAACGCCAAGAAGCACATCGAAGATGGTCACGAGGGCGGCAAGGGCTCCGAGGCCCATAAGGCGGCGGTCATCGGCGACACGGTCGGCGATCCGTTCAAGGACACAGCCGGGCCTGCACTCAACCCACTGATCAAGGTGATGAACCTGATCTCACTCTTGATCCTTCCAGCGGTCATCAAACTGCAACACAACGGTCCGGTCCGATATGGGATCGCGTTGGTAGCGCTCGTGATCCTGGCAAGCGCTATCGCATTCAGCAAGCGCAAGGGCGAATCGATGGACACGCCTTCTACGTCCGCACCGGCCCCCTCGCAAGTGTAAGGGGACCCATCAGCATCTAAGAACCACCGTTCGAAAAGCGGCCCGGGTGTTATGGAACCTGGGCCGCTTTTTCGTTGCGCTTCTTGATCTGCCTTCGGTCGTCGATGCGATAGGGAACATTGATCACAACCACGTTCGGCTCAAACAGAAGGGCAGTCTTGATCATCAGCGCGGTTTGGTTATGAAGCATGGCCTGCCACCAATGGTTGACCACGAACTCCGGAACGACAACTCCAACAGCATCCTCGGGGTTTGGGTGCAACTCGCGGACCTGACGTCTGAGCGGGTCGATCAGGCTTCTGTAGGGCGAATCTACAACTTCCAAAGGAACGTCGATCTTGTACTTCGCCCACTCTTCGGTCAGTCGTGCGGCCTCGCCGGGGTCGGTTTGGATCGTTAACGCTTTCAGATCAGAAGGTCTAAGCGATCGCGCGTACTCGAGTGCTCTAAAGCTGGCTCGATTGACCGACGAGACGAACACGATCATCGAGAGCCGGTGAGGAGCCTCGAGCCTCTTCGGCTCCGGTTCGACATCGGGCCGGAAGGGGACCGAGATGAGTACCACCCCGTTCTGATTTAGGAATGCTCGTTTGAGCCGCAGCAGCGATCTGCCGTTCAAAACCTGCTGGAAGACGCTCTTGTACTGGGGGTCAGGCAGTACCACCGTTACGGGCGAAGCAACGGTTGGGTTGAGTTCGTTGATGTAACGGATCAGGTCGGCAAGGCGCGGACCGACCCGATCGATGTTGGATCGAACGCCCATGGTGTCCCATCGGTTCTGAAGATCGGTGACCCGCGCCTGGGTTGCCCTGAATGCAACGACATGGAGTTTGGTCGGCGCGAGAGCGCGCGAAAAGGCAAGTGCTTTGGTTGCACCTCGAAAACGCGAAACGAGTAGAACGACTTGATCGCTATCGATCCTTTCGTGAACGGTACCCATCTGCAATTCCGAAGAGACGTGGCCGTAGTGCTTGTTGATCCGATACAAGCCGTAAGCAACGATGGGGATCAGAACGATCACCTGCCATGCTCCAAGGGGGAACTTGGCGATCGAAACCACGATACCCACGATGCCTGTAGTGACTGCTCCTATCCCACTTACCAAAGCAGAGCGTTTCCACGCCCGCGGCGGAGCGGCGGCCCGCATGGTCGCGGCCCGCGCCTTTCGGAACCAGTGAACAACCATCCCCGACTGCGATAGCGTGAAACTCGTAAAGACGCCGATCACGTATAAGGGGATGATCCGGTTGACTTCGGCCCTGTATTTCACAAGAACCAGCGCCGCGGCTGCGGCCAAGATCACGATGCCGTTCGAGAAAGCCAGCTTGTCGCCACGGTTCTGAAGAACCCTGGGCAGGAACCTGTCCTTGGCAAGTATCGATGCCAGCCTCGGGAAGTCCGCATATGACGTGTTCGCGGCGATGAACAAGATGAGCGCAGTGAACGATTGCACCACGTAGAACATCACGCTGCTCGCACCGAACGCCTTAGCCGCGATCTGAGCGGTAACGGTCTTACCTCCATTCTCAGGAGCGATCAAGAACGGGTTCACGTGGAAGGTTCGGGCCAGAAATGTGACGCCGAGGAACAAGAACGCCAGCAGTAGGCCAAGGGTAAGCAACGTCGAAGAAGCGTTCTTCGACTCAGGGTGCCTGAAGGCCGGGACCCCATTCGAGATAGCTTCGACGCCTGTCATCGCCGTGCAGCCTGAAGCGAAGGCCCGAAGGATCAGGTACAAAGTCACCGCCTGAAACGCAGTGTTCTGCGGGATCACGGGGGCCGGGTACGGATGGAAGTGACCCGTCGCCACCTTCACCACCCCAACGATGATCATCGCCCCAACCGAAAACAGAAAGCCATAGGTGGGGATGGCGAAGATGGTCCCCGATTCTTTCAAGCCACGCAGGTTGAGAACCGTCACAACAAGGACGATGATCAGCGAGTAGGACAGCTGGTGCCCATTGAGCGATGGGAACGCTGCGACAACAGCGGCTATCCCTGCCGCGACGCTGACAGAAACCGTGAGCACGTAGTCGATCAATAGAGCGGAAGCTGCGATGACCCCCGGAAATGTTCCAAGGTTCTCGTGGGCAACGATGTACGCGCCGCCCCCGCTCGGATATTCCTGGACTGTCTGCCTGTAGGAGATAACCACGATCGCCAATACGGCGGCGACCGTTATCGATATGGGGACCGAGTAGTGCAGAGCCGCGCCCCCGGCAACGACCAGGGCCAGCAAGATCTCATCGGTTGCGTAAGCCGATGACGAAAGGGCATCTGACGAAAAAACCGCCAGGGCGATCTTCTTGGTGAGTCGGTGGGCCGACTCCTCGTGGGATGACACGGGGCGACCGACCAAGACTCGTTTGATGATGCGATTCACAAGTCGAGAGCATAAGGCGAGTTACACGCGTTGTGCCGTGCAGGATCCTGGGGTTCGGTTGTATCGTGGCGCCATGCATGCAGTGATCGTCGGTTGTGGCCGAGTTGGCGCGGAGCTTGCCCAAGTCCTCGAAGATAGGGGTATCACCGTATCCATCATCGATAAAGACGCAACCCAGTTCGAGCATCGTCTTCATCCGGGATTCCATGGCAAGAAGCTCGAAGGGATCGGGTTCGACCGAGACATCCTGGAAGAGGCGGGGATCAAAGACGCCGAGGTATTCGTTTCGGTTACCAGGGGCGACAACACCAACATCGTTTGTGCCCGCATCGCCAAGGAGCACTATGGGGTCCCCCACGTCGCGGCCCTTATCTACGACCCTCGGCGGGCCCAGATCTATGAACGGTTAGGCATCACGACCGTCGCCTCGGTGGCATGGGCCACCGATCAGATCCTGGCCAGAGTGCTTCCAACCGCCGAGTCGATCGAGTGGACCGTGGGCTCGGGCGAAGTGGTTGTCGTTGGCATCCCTGCAACGCCATCGCTCATCGGCAGGCCCATCGACGACCTGCGAGAGCCCCTGATCCTTCACGTAGTTGCTCTGACCCGGTTCGGCAAGACCCAGATACCCGACCGCAAGACCATCATCCAAGAGGGCGACTTCATGCACCTTTCGATCGTTCGCAGTTCGCTCACCGATGTTATGGAAAGATTGCTGAGCCCAGACCTCGCCGAGGGGACCCAGTGAAAGTAGCCATCGCGGGGGCTGGCAACGTTGGCAGATTCGTCGCCAGCGATCTGTTATCGCGCGGTCACGAGGTGATCCTCATCGACAACGATGGGGACCTGATCCAGCGTCATTCGATGAAACTCAAGGTGACTTGGGTTCATGCCGATGCCTGCGAACCGCTCAACCTTCATGGGGCGGGACTAGAAACTTGCGACGTCTTCGTCGCCGCGACCGGTGACGACAAGGTGAATCTGGTCTCTTCACTGCTGTCGAAACAAGAGTTCGGTATCCCGCGTGTTCTCGCAAGGGTCAATCACCCTAAGAACGAGTGGCTCTTCAATGAGAGTTGGGGTGTTGATGCCCCTGTGAGCCCACCGCATCTGCTCACTTCATTGGTCGAAGAAGCCGTAACTGTTGGCGACCTTGTCACGCTTCTGAGACTGGAGCAAGGCCAGGTCCTGTTGGTCGAGTTCAAGTTAGGAGAAAACTCACCAGCCGTTGGCAAAGTCCTTGCGGAACTCACCTTGCCGCGCGATTGCGCTTTGGTAGCCATCGTGCGCAACGGCCACGTTTTTGCTCCCCGCGACGAAACTCCGTTGGTTGTCGGCGACGAGATCTTGGCCCTCTCGACCCAAGATGGCCAATCAGCACTAGAGCAGGCATTGGCCGGCTGAGCCCGACCGAGGAATCGGGAGTCGTCAAGCCTCTCCTAACGCGGCTCGGCATCGGCCCCGAAACCCGGGTTTCACTCTTCGGTAGTGGCAGCGATGAGTTCGCTCGGTACCTGCGTGGGGTCGGGGTCCCCGTGGTCCGGCGGTCGTCGAGCCCTCAAACGATCTTGTTCTGGGCATCCGAAACCAAGGAACTTGAAAAACTCGAGTCGATAAGACAGACGATGGCGCGTGACGCGTCTGTTTGGGTCATAAGGCCCAGGGGCTCGAAAGCGATAACCGAATCCTCGGTGATGGCGGCTGGGCTGTCGGCTGGCCTGGTAGACGTGAAAGTCGTTCGCTTCTCCGAAACTCACAGCGCCCTGAAGTTCGTGATCAGGCTCCGAGACAGAGGCCCCGGCTAGCTGGGGTTACTCAGTGTTCCGCCGG
>JBHELT010000109.1:0-24731 GCA_046262935.1 Actinomycetota bacterium
AAGATCGCTGATACCAGCGTCCGGGTCGGTTCGGCCCTGGAACAGAGTTACCAAACCGAGATCTCCCGAATAGGGATAGAACTTCGCGAGGCTGTTCGACAACAGGGCCTGGGACTGGCGGGCCCTTCAGGCTCCGAAACCACGCCTAGGTCGCTTCCACGTGTGACTCGCACAGATGCTTTCTCATCGGGGGTCCAGGCGGCCACCCGCGTTGTGGCACTCTTCCTGCCCGCAGTCGGGGCCCCCACCATCGCCATACCGGTGATCGGAGTGGCTGGCTCCGCATCGCCTAAAGACCGGGCCAAAAACCACCGCGACCCCAAGAAGGGTCCTAAAACTTCGCCCGGTCATGACAGAAACATCGACACCACCCAAGGGGCAGCCAAAGACGGATCCGTGGATGACACAGTGCGATCACAAAGCTCGAAGTCTGATCGGACAGAACAACTGATCACCACCAAAGCATCCTAGAATCCCCGCCGTGGGCGACGGACCGGACGAACGGATCGACTCATCGGCTGCGCGGAAGGCGTTAACCGCACTTCAGGTCGCTTATTCGATCTCTCGCTTGTACGAAAACCCAGTGGGCCAGCCGGGTTTCGAGAGGGCGCTAAGTGACCTCGAGGGTCTGATCGCCGCCAACCAGACCTTCCACTTCGACGTGTCTAACCAAGGCTTCGTCTGGAATGAACAACAACTGTCGACGAAGGATGAGGCGTTGCAACGTTTGGCTAGACGCCTGTTTGAGCGAGGAGTCAAAGATCTCACGATCAGGGCTGCGCCAGGCCCCGAAGAACTCGTCGCGTTCGTAGCTTTGACCCTTAAAGACCCAGGTTCGATCGAATCGGACGGAGGGGCGCGGGCTTTCATGACCAGCGAAGCGGTGACATCTATCGCTGTGTCGGATCGTGAACTTCACGTAGGAGCCACAGACACACTCGATCCATCATCCGGGAGCGTAGGCAGACTCTTGCTGGATCAAGAAACATTGGCGACCGAGATCGAAGCGACTGGAGACGCTGCCTTGGCCTACTCCGAGTTAGACAAGATGCTCGAACAAGCGAGCGGTTCCACGATGGACTTCGCAGATCTCTTCTCGTCGCTAGCCGACACCGTTGGACATATGAGTCCGCACTTCAAGGATCGACTGGTTGCTTATGCGATGGAGCAGTTTCCCCAGAGGCTAGCGGTCGGCCTTACCAGCCAGTTATCCGACGGCGAACTTGCCGATGCCCTACTGGCTTTGTCACGCGAGAAGGGCGCGGAGCTCGCCATGGCCTACGCCATACAAGTGGTGCGCAATTCGAACGGTAGGCGCGGGGAACTTCCGATCACAGTCGGAGCACGGTTGATAAAGGAAGGATTCGACAAGACAGCCGTGCTTGGAACATTCGGCTCCGACCGGCTGATCGGCAATGAAACACCAGGGCTTCGTCATCAAGACATAACAGATGGTCCCGAAGACTTGGACGACGTCGAGGCACTAAGGAGTGAGGCCGAAGCGCTAGACGAAGATGCAGGATTCCAAGCGGGGTACAAGATCTTGTCTTCCATCTTGCAAGGCGAAACATCTCTCGACGACACCTTTCACAACGCCATCAAGATCGCAGAAACATCGATCCACAGATTCGCATTAGAAGGTCGCCTCGACGAGTCGGTAACACTGCTCGAGCTCCTCTCGAGCCAGATCGAGACCGGGCCCGAAAGCGCAGACATGGCTGGCTCGCGAACCGACGAACTGCTAAGGGCTCTTCAATCTGGCACCTCGCCTGAAGTGGTTGAGCGATTCCTTGGCCCCCCTCGGCGGACCGACATCGTGGTCAGGTACCTCGAAGTGATGCGGCTGAGATGCATTCCGCCACTTCTTCAGCATCTGGCGGTTGAAGAAGACATCTCGCACCGAAAGGCTCTTGTCGAAGTATTAACTTTCCTGGGAGCCCAGGAGATCTCTTTGATCGTCGGCTCGATAGATGATGAGCGATGGTATTTCGTGCGAAACCTTGCGACAATCTTGGGCCGGGTTCAAACGCCCGCTTGTGAGCCCCACCTAGCTCGGTTGGCCAAACACCCAGATCCTCGAGTGCGCAAGGAGGCGATCAGATCGCTCTCACTTTTCGCCAATGACAACTCGACGGATATCTTGTGCCAAACACTTCATGACCCGGACCACTCCGTGCGCCTTGCGGCCATCGGTGGACTCGCTGCATCAACCTCCACTGCCGGTTCGCGATGTCTGGTTGGATTCGTCAAAGAAAAGTCTCGCCGCCCCCTCATGGAAAAGAAACAAGCACTTAACTCACTGTGGTTACAGGGAAGCGCTGAGGGCCGGGGACTATTGCGACAATTGGTGAGCCGGCGGATCGCATTCACTAGGGCGGATATCGCGCTCAAACAACACGCTCAGGACCTCCTGGATCGAACGAGGGCACCAAGGACGTGAAGGCCGAACTGCTCGCCAAAGACTTCCTGCGATTGACCGCGGCGGCGATGATGGCGTCGAGTCTTTATCCCGAGACGCATCCGATCCGCGATGAGAGCATGCAAGACCTTTGGGTCGCGACGACTTCTTTGATCGAAGCGCAGCGTGATGCATCGTTCTTCGTTCATCAGGATTCGTTCTTCGTGAATGACCATCTGCTCGCGAAGGAATCGCTGACACTTCAGTGGATGATGCGGTCCTGGCAGCATTCAGGCACTCGCTCCATATCGATCACAGACAAGGCGACGAAGAATGATCTGGCCGCCCTCATCGAATACCTAGTTCAACACGGGCCGGCTCCTCAAGGCAACATCTCGATCAACACGGCGGAACTGCTTGAGCCAGAACAAGAAGAAGCACGAACGCTCGCCGGCATCCGAGGGGCCTATTCCAACGCCCTCGACATCCTTCGTGAAACCGGACTTGGCGATATCACCCTAAGACCCAGGTCTTTGGAACCGGCTCGGCGGGCGGTAGATGGATTGGTGGAGGAGGTGCTGTCAGATACAGCATCGGCTCTGCTCCTA
This sequence comes from Actinomycetota bacterium, assembly GCA_046262935.1. Classification (GTDB taxonomy): domain Bacteria; phylum Actinomycetota; class CADDZG01; order JAHWKV01; family JAHWKV01; genus JBHELT01. Next base: position 3,007 of record JBHELT010000109.1, read on the forward strand.
TCAACGATGCGTTCCCATGATGAGTACACCTTCTTCCACATGGTCAACGTGTGCATCCTTTCGATTGCGACCGGTTCGGCCATCGGGTTGAGCCATGAACACATAAGCACGCTTGGCCTGGGTGCGATCCTTCATGACATGGGCAAGGTTGCCGTTCCGCAAGAAACATTGAACCGATCGGGTGAATTGTCGGAATGGGAATGGGAACAGATACGCAGACATCCAGTCGAGGGCGCAACGGTCATATTGAGCAGCTGGGAGCGGCTGAGTCCCTTGGCAGCTCAGGTTTCGTATGAACACCACTTGCACGTAGATGGCACCGGCTACCCGGGGACCGCCCCTGGGCATCGTCCTGGTCTGCTATCGCGGATCGTCTCCGTCGCTGACACCTACGACGCAATCACGTCACGAAGGTCCTATCGCCGGGCGGAGCAAAGGCAGCGGGCGCTCGACATATTGCTTTCAGGTGCAGGCAATCACTACGACCCGCGCATCGTTAGGGTGTTCATTCGCATGTTGGGCTTTTACCCACCCGGGTCGGTGGTCTCTTTGAATGACGGGACGATCGGAGTGGTCGTGAGAAACACTCCCGGTGCTCTCAGTCAGCCAGTGATCCGGCTCGTCAGAGACAACAGCGGCAAGCCAACCGACGGCGAAGAATTGGATCTGTCGGATCAACCACATCTGAGTGTGGTCGAAGGATTGGATCAGGATAGGGCAGGTGTTGACCCCAACGACCTGATCGCGTGATTGATCGACCTAGATGATCAAGAGGTAAGAAGGGCCGAGAAGTCTTCGGTCCCTTCTTTGTAGCGGTGCACAAGCTCAGCGTTCAGATGGTCGATCACTACTTGGACCTTCCTTCTGTCTTCTGAGATCGTGGATTCTGCATCCTTGAGTCTTTCCACCATGACGGTCACTTCGCCGGACGAAAGGCTGTGAATCATGCCAAGCGTCGAGTCCGAAGCCAGTCGATCGACCTGCCTTCGTTGTTTCTCGAAATTCTTGGGCATCACGACAGTCATGTGACGCTGCAGAGCGGTAGGAGCACCTTCGTCGGCCAAGATCTCGGGGAGATTGGATATCAAAGCCGCAAGGTCGGCGTCGCCGCCTTGCGCCCGGCGCTCGATTTCGTGACGAAGGATGTCAAGCTTGCCTTGGATCAGTCGGCGACAATAGGAGAGTTCGGCTTCAGCCTCCGCGCACTCGGCACGCCGGCTTCGCAAGTCATCGATGGGCAGGGCCCCCAGATCTTTCACGTAACCCGCGTCGAAGATTCGGTCATCACGTCTTTGCGGGCTATCACTCATTAAACCCCTCCAGGTTGCGGCAGCTACTTCTGGTTCTATATCGGTCTACCCACCTGCTCACCTTGAGGCCGAGGAGCAGAAAGAAAAGCCACTCTACCGTTCCAGGGCCCGGCGTCCCATCTTGGAGATACCACGTGCCCCCAATTGGGCGCTACACCTGCATCCTCAGCGTGCCGAATATCCACTAGGACCATAGATACGGAGGGGCAGTGCCGATCCTTGAAGGCGACCTTTCTGCGGTCGGAGTCCCCGAACTGTTTCGCGCTCTTGCGGACGAGGCGAGGACCGGCTGCCTTAGGCTAACGCGCAGCGAGACGGTTTCCACGATCTTCTTCCGTCAAGGCGATGCCTATCACGCCCGAATCGCAGGCTCGGGTGTGCGACTTGGTTCCCGGTTGGTCTCCGCAGGAGCGATCACGGAAGAACAGCTACAGCAAGCGCTTGACCGCCAGAAACAAGAAGGAGGGTTCAGGCGCCTAGGGCGGCTGTTGATCGATGAAAAGATCATCGATCACTCGAAGATCGAACAGATCGTCAAACAGCAGATAGAAGACACCATGTTCGAGATCCTGCGTTGGGATGGAGGCGCATGGCGTTTCGAGGACGACGTGACTTCTGATGAAGACATCGGTCTTCAGATAAGCGTCGAGAACTTAGTTATGGAAGGTGCGCGTCGGTTTCGCGAGTGGCATCACATCACGCGCAAAGTGCCGACACTCGAGGCCGTCCCCAGATTCGTCGAGAACGACGCTGCCGGACCCATCGAGTTGGCACTGACCCCCGAGGAGTGGGCATTCGTATCGGCGGTCGATGGCTCCAGCTCGATCGCGGACCTGGCCGCGAGCTGCGGATTCAGTGACCTCGAAGCGGCCAGAACGGTTTATGGCCTTATGACCGCCGGGCTCCTTGATCTCGACCTGCCAGTGGGGACCCACCTGCCAACTGACGACCCAGACCTAGAAGCTGCGTTCGATGAACTCGAGAAAGTTCTAGAAGAGGCCGCGTCCAAAGACAATTCAGGCAGTCGGACCCTAGACGAGATCTCGATAGAACATGAGCCGGAGACGGAGCCAGTTGCCGAGGTGCAGATCCCGGAGCCAGTTGTTGAGCCGGAGCCGGAGCCGGAGCCAGTTGCCGAGGTGCAGATCCCGGAGCCAGTGGTTGAGCCGGAGCCGGAGCCGGAGCCGGAGCCAGTTGTTGAGGAAGCCGAGGCCGAGTTTGTTAGCGCTTCAGTTATCTCTGACGAATACGCCGTTAGCACCAATGGCTCTGCGACTTTGAACGAAGACCTGGACGCGATCACCGTTGACGCCGTCGCCACGATCGCCGAGGAGGTCTCCAACGATCGCGGTGACTTTTCCAATCTTCCTATCTCACGGCTCTTCGCGGAACTATCGCTCCCAGCTCCAGGCCCGGATGTAACAACCATCCCTTCTCAAGCTAGCTCACCTCAGCAAAAGGACAATGACTACGAAGAAGAGGAACCTGCGGCCACGGTCGTGACATCAAGCCAGCCGCGACCTGTCGATCCGGAGGTCGACACAAGCGCCCTGCTTCGAGAACTCTCAGGCATCGGCGACAGTCGCGACGCAGCCAACAATCAATCGGATCTTGCCGCGGTGATGGGCTCGGTTTCGTCCTCTCCGGCTGAGAACCCTTCTTTCGACAAAGATGACAAAGCCCGCGGCATATTCGGGAAGAGGAGACGCTGATGACCAACACTGCGAAGGTACTCGTGCTCGGCCCCCCAGACGGTCCGCAGGGCGCGTTCGTCGGCACGGTTAGTCAGGTGAAAGTCCGGTCCTCAGCGCGAACGACCGGCGACGGAGTTATCCCGATGCATTTCGGCAGAGTGAGACTTGAATCAGACCTTGACCTGCAGATCTTCGGGGCCGAGCGAGATCAAGCGGCGCCGGTTCTCGATGCGATAGCCAGTGGCCTCGTTGGTGCGATCGTTCTGTTCGATGAGGCTGAAAGGTCCGATCCCCATTACGCAGCCCTCGCATTGGACGAACTTTCACAAAGGGGAGTGCCTTGGATCGTAGTGGTGTGGGGCGACCAACCCGATCCTTCTGTCGCCGCCGACGCGCTTAACCTGACGGGCGTCGCGCCCGTGGTTGTCTACGGTCAGATCGATAAAGAGTCTGTGAAGTCCTCGATAGTTTCGGTACTGGAAACCGCCCTGGTTGCAACCGAGGGTGCGGCCTAGGCTCGCCAACGATCTATCATCGTGTCATGCGTGGGATCGAAGATTATCTGGGCCAGATAAAGCGTCTCGAAGAAGACGGCCAGCGGTGCACAGCAACGCATCTCGCCCAGAGTTTGGGCGTGTCACTGCCGTCGACGAGCGAGATGATCAAGCGTCTTTCGAAAGACGGCTATCTACAGCGACAGAAGGACGGAGCCTTGCAACTAACGCAGGTTGGCAGGGCCGAAGCTCACAAGATCCTTAGACGCCACCGACTCGTAGAGCGTCTATTGACGGATGTACTCGGGATGCCATGGCATGAGGTGCACGGCGAGGCCCACCGGATGGAACACGCGATCTCCGCGAGGGTCGAAGCGCACCTTGCTCAATCCCTCGGTTTTCCAGAGTACTGCCCACACGGTCATCCCATCTGTCCGGTCGATCGCAGAACGTTGAGGCCGTTGGATGAAACTGCGTCGGGCGATGAGGTTTCGGTGGCGCAGATCTCGGAAGTCAACGACGAGCTACTCGCTTTCCTGGATCAGCTTGGTTTGCGGCCAGCATCGATCTTGAAGATCATCGACGACGGAGGCGGCGACAAGCCCTTCACCATGGCAACCGACGCGGGAACCGTGTCTGTGGCAAGAGAAGTTGCTGCTTACGTTCAAGTGTCGTCGCCCGAGGAAAGTGGGTGGCTGACCAGGAAGTCGATCTAAAGACCGAGAGACTTGCCGATCACGTCTTTCATTATCTCGGTCGTCCCACCGCCGATCGGGCCGAGTCGCGAATCGCGCCAAGCCCGCTGCGCCGGGAACTCCATCATGTACCCGTAACCACCATGTATCTGCACAACCTCATCGGATACTAGGAAAGCTATCTCGCTAGACAAGTATTTCGCCATGCTTACCTCTTTGATACATACAACGCCATGAACGAATAGCCGGAGAGCATGATAAGTGAGCGCCTTTGACATCTGTATGTTCGAAGCCATGTCGGCGAAACGATGGCGCCAAACCTGGAAGTGTCCGATCTCACGGCCGAAAGCCTTGCGCTCGAGTGCATACTTCTTACCCAATTCATAGGTTCGCTGTGCTCCAGCCGTTTGGCCGAGAGCCATCGTGAGGCGTTCCCACTGGAAGTTCTGCATGATCTGGTAAAACCCTCGGCCCTCTTCGGGGCCGAGGAGATTGGCCGCGGGTATCCTGCAGTCGTCGAAGGTCAGTTCCCCTGTGTGTGAAGTTCGCCAGCCAAGCATCTTCATACGAGCCTGAGTGAATCCTGGCGTCCCAGCCTCGACGACGAACAAACTGATGCCCCCGTGTCCTGCATCCGGCTGCGTCTTTGCAGCGACCACCACGAAGTCGGCCCAACTGCCATTAGTTATGAATATCTTTGATCCGTTCAGAACGTAGGTGTCGCCATCTCGAACGGCCCTTGTCGTTATGGCTGCGACGTCAGAGCCGGCACCCGGTTCAGTTATCGCAAGCGCGCCCAAACTCTGTCCGGCGATGGCGGAGGCTAGCCAACGATCGCGCTGATTGTCGTCGCCGAAATTGAAAACGTACAAACTCGCCAGGTCGCGGTGCGCCCCGAGGTCCGCCGAGATTCCGCCAGAGCCCATCGCGGCGAGTTCTTCGATGACTACAGCCTCTGCTATGTAGTCAGGGCCAGATCCACCGAACCTTTCAGGGAACTTCATGCCGAACAATCCCAGCTCGCCAACGCGCCTAAAGATCTCGCGCGGATAGTCTTCGGCAGACTCCCACTGTTCGACGTTTGGGCTGAGTTCCTTCTCGACGAAATTCCTAACGGTCTTGCGCAACGCATGGTGGTCATCGGTGAACAGTTCGTAAGGAACATCGGCTGGGGCGAAAACCTCAGGGAAAGCACTCTCGTATGCGATCTGCATCTAAAGACCCTCCATCTTCCCGATGACCTCGCGCATGATCTCGTCGGTCCCTCCGCCGATCCGGTTGAGGCGCATGTCGCGCCAACCACGCTGGATCGGAAATTCCATGGAATAACCGTATCCGCCGAATATCTGCAGACATTCGTTAGCCACGTCGAACCCGATCGTGCCCGAAAGCAACTTCGCCATCGAGATCTCGCGCACGACATATTCGCCTGAGTTCCATCTGTGGGCGGTGTAATAGATGAACTCGCGGATACCTGCCACCTTGGTCGCGAGTTCGGCAACCTTGTGCCTTATAGCTTGGAAACTTGCGATAGGTCTGCCGAATGCCTCGCGCTGTTTCGCATAGGCGATTGCCCCATCGAGCATCCGCTGTGCGCTGGCGGTCGCCGCGATGGCGCCTATCAGCCGCTCCCCTTGCAACTCCCACATGATGTGCTTGAAGCCCTCGCCTTCGTTGCCGAGCAACGCGTCTTCGGGGATGCGGCAATCATCGAAAAGTATCTCGGCCGTGTCGGAGGTCCTCATGCCCACCTTGTCGAGCTTTCGCGTTCGGACGAAACCCGGTGTGTCCGTGTCGACGATGAAGAGCGAGTGCCCCGTGGAGTTCCCATCGCGTTTCGTCTTGGCGACCAGGGTCATGAAGTGAGCTCGGTAGCCGTTGGTGATGAAGATCTTTCGACCGTTCACGATCCATGAACCACCATCCCACTCGGCTGTTGTCTCGACGTTCATCACATCGGAGCCAGCATTGGGCTCTGTTATCCCCAAACACGCGATCTTATCGCCGGCGATGGCGGGCGCCAGATATCTCCTCTTCTGCTCGTCAGTGCCGAATCGATTTATCGGGGCGGTCGCCATGTCGGTTTGGACAGCAAGCGCCATGGCTATCCCTCCGCTGTTGCACCTGCCGATCTCTTCTCCATAAACAAGCGTTGCGAAATAATCGGCATCTTGTCCGCCATACTCCGCTGGATATGTGAGGCCTAGGAAGCCGAGTTCACCTGCGCGTTTGAAGACCCAATCAGGAAAGTCTCCTGCCGCCTCCCATTCTTCGGCGTGAGGGGCAAGTTCTTCTTCCGCGAATCGTCTGACGGCTTTTCGCAATTGGTCGTGCTGCTCGTCGAAGAAAGTGATCGGCATGACGACAGTTTATTGGCTTGGTGGCAAAGATGTTCCGCCGAACCTTGCGGCCGTTCAGTTGAGTTTCGGGGATATGAGCAGGTTCTCGGGGCACCCGTAGGTGCAGAACTGCAATGCCCCGTATGTGAACCGCCAGCTTCCGCAACGTGGACAGCAAAGATCTGCGAACGAGACCTGTAGTTCCAGCGCGAGTATCTCGGAGAGGGCCTGGCCTGTGATCCAGCCATCGCAGGCTTGGAATTCGTCGGCGACGAAACCAAACTCGTCGGAATGAAACTCCTCTGGAGTGGGCTCCACGCACCAATATTGACACCGCATCCATCGAGTAGCGCGGATTTAAGCCGATCTAGTTGTGTCAGGTGGTTGGGAGATCCCGACTCCGCGGCGCGTCGATGGCCCTCGCCTTCTCTTCGGTTCGCGCGGCCACGAATAACAAGTCCGACAAACGATTCAAGTAGTGCACAACGGTCGGGCCCGAGAGCATGTCGTGTTCCCTCAGGGCAACGGCGAGACGCTCGGCCCTTCGAACGACCGCGCGCGCAACATCGAGAGCAGCGCTGACCTGGCAGGCACCAGGAACAATGAAGTACTCCGGAAGTGGTGAAACAGCCACCATCGAATCGATCCAGCTCTCCATATCGCCGACCATCTCATCGCTAACCTTGGAGACTCCCAGTTCGAGCTTGCCTGCGTTCGCCTTGTTTGTGGCGAGTTCGGCCCCGACCACGAAAAGGTGTCGTTGGACGTCTAGCAGCATCTGCTCCAGATCTTTGGCCACGGGGCCAAATGATCGAGCCAGCCCGATCATCGCGACGGCCTCATCGGTGGTGCCATACGCCTCGGTTCGAAGGTCGTTCTTCGATACCCGTCCGCCGTAGAGCAGACCTGTGGTCCCATCGTCGCCGGTCTTGGTATAGATCTTCAAAGGACCTTGGCCCTAATGGTTATGAGAATGACCGTTGCCGGAAGCCTGGGGAGTCATGATCATGGGTAGGTTCTTTCGAACTTTTGCTTTCGGCTTTGGTGGGAACCTGACGACGAAGTCGTCGATAGCCGCCTCGAACGCTATGGCAGATGGCGAGTCGGGAAGAGCGATGACTGACGGCTTGCCGTGATCGGCGAAATCTCGCATCGGAGGATCTAGAGGTACCTGGCCGAGAAGTGGCACCGCGAAGCGGTCTGCAAGTTCCTTGCCGCCGCCGCTGCCGAAGGGATACGTTCGCTCGCCGCACTGGTCACAGATCGAATAGGCCATATTTTCTATAACGCCTACAACCTTCATCCCAACTTTGTTAGCCATGTGTCCTGCACGCTCCGCCACTTTTGCGGCGGCTCGTTGAGGGGTCGTTACCAAGATCATCTCGGAGCCTGGTACGAATTGCGACAGCGACAACGAAACATCACCCGTTCCGGGAGGCATGTCGATCACAAGGTATTCGGGTTCTTCCCAATGGACATCCGAGAGGAATTGCTGAAGGGCCTTGTGCAACATGGGGCCTCGCCAAACGACTGGGTTGTCTTCGGGAACGAAGTTGCCGATCGAGATCATCTTGAAGCCATAAACCTCTAGGGGGACGATCAGTCTTTGATCGATCACGGTCGGCTGTTGGGACATGCCAAGCATGCGAGGGATAGAGAAACCCCACACATCGGCATCGAGCAGACCCACCGAATGACCACGCTTCGCGAGCGCGGCCGCGAAATTGACCGTACACGTCGATTTTCCAACGCCACCCTTCCCGCTGCCTATCGCGATAACACGGGTCGATGAATCGGACCGCGCGAACGGCGCGGGAGCTTCCTCGCGTATCCCGCCAACCAGCGCCTTACGCTCTTCTTCGGTCATCGCTCCGAGGTTCACCTGGACGTTGTCGATCTCGGTGAAAGCCGACTTCACCTTCGCAGGGAGGACCTCTTGGAAGAACGACTTGAGAGGGCACCCGGTGATCGTGAGGGCCAGGTCGACCGTGACCGAGGACCCGATGACCTCGATGCCCTTGACCATCCCCAATTCAACGATGCTCCGATGCAATTCGGGATCGTTGATGGTGGCAAGGACGTCACGGACCTGATCGATAGTTGGCATGGCGTCCAGCGTAGTCGGCTATCGCAACTACTGCAAAGCCTTCAAGCCTTACAATTCGTATGTCATGTACAGCGACCAGCTTATGCGGCGCTTTTATCATCCAACGCATGTGGGTGAATTGAGTTCGGCCGCGGGCACCGGGGTCGAAGGCGACGCCACCTGTGGCGACGTGGTGCAGGTCAGCGTCGAGCTTGAAGACGGGGTCATCAGCGGGGCGCGCTTCAAGACCTTCGGATGCGCCGTCGCCATAGCCGCGTCAGAAGCCGTTTGCGAGCTTGCTGAAGGTGTCACTCCTGGCGTCGCGGGACTGATCGATGTGCAACAGGTTATGGGTGTGATCGGTCCCCTGCCCGGCCAGCGCCTAAGTTGCGCTGCAAGCGCGGTCGAGGCTGTGAAACGTGCGGCCCGTCAGGCGGGGGCCCCCTCCTAGGTCAGATAGAGCCTTATCCCGTAGAAGAACGCGGGGGCCGCAAGCAACGCCGGGACCACCTGCTCCAGGATGTCTCTGGCTAGGCCCCGGCTCGGATGCCCGTCGCTCGACATCAACAGCCCGGCTCCCAATTCTCCGATCGCCGAGGCCAGCCCAACGAGGGCACCGAGGATGATCGTTGTGAAGACACCAAGGGCGCTGTTCAAGAACGTGACCGAAATAGCCGCGCCCAAGATACTCGCCGCGACACCAGCGGCGGCAGGAAGCCACCTGAGCTCGGAACCCGAACCCGGCGCGATCACTAAGGAGCCTCCCCCCGGGACCAGGTTCCTTGCGATCCTGAAGGAAACGATCATCACGACCAACGCAGAGACCAGCCGCGGACCCGCATCGAGGCCTCTGATCAGCGCGAGATACGAGACATCGAACCCGATGTAGAACACCAGAAGGACACTGGAGGCAAATGCGGGAACGGATCGCGCTTCGACGCGGCCCGACATGTAAGCCGATGCCATGACCATCAAGGCCACCGTCGCGCCGAGCAGCAAGCCGGGCTCTTGTTGATAAGCGGCGAGGAGGACGAATAACACGACAAGCACAACCGCCAATTGTTTGCGGATCGGGAGACTTCTTCTTATCAAACTTCTCCCCAGGCCGAAGGCTGTTACCGATGCGATCGCGACCATCAAAGTGGCAAGGAAGGCCGCGGGCAAGAAGGATGCACCAACAACCAGCCCCGCCATAGCAACGCCAACTTGCCATCCATGGCGCGGGCGTTCTTGGAGGTCCTTAGTTGAGGATCGAGATTCCATCGGAGATGAGGTCTACTTTGAGGTCGGTTCTGTCACCGATGTATTCGCCATCAACCTGGATGGGGAATGGCTCGATGGCACTGAGAGTGATGCTTGGCACATCGTGGAAGTACCTCGCGTGTTTACCCTGCTGTTCTTTGAGCCTGAACAGCGACCACGCAAGTTTAGGGATGTAAGTCGAAGGAAACTTCTTCAAAGCATAGACATCGAGCCCCTTGTGCAGATCGGCTCTGGGAGTAACCGAAACCGGCCACTTCTTGAAATAAGTCAGATACGGAACATTGCTAACGATCGCAAGTAATACATCCTCGCTCTGATCGCCGGCGGTGAGAGTGATGTACGGATCCTTCCCCCGATACTCTTTCAAGAATGAAGCGAATGCTGAATACACGAAGAACCAATCACGATATTTCCTCTTGAGTGCCGGACGTTCTTCGGTTCGGCGAACCGTTGCTGCGTCCATCCCCACGCCGCAAGAAAGAACGAAGTAACGCTCATCCATCCGTCCAAGGTGCAGACTTCGAGTGTTGCCAGAGCGCACACGGTTCAGCAGGTAGCCCGTTGCCTCGACTATGTCGACCGGGATATCCAAGGTGCGGCAAAGAACATTGGCGAGGCCACCAGGAAGAAGCGCAAGAGCGGTGTCGGAACCAACGAGGCCGTTGACCACTTCGTTCATCGTTCCGTCACCGCCGAAACTGATAACCAGATCAAGTCCGCGCTGGGCCGCGTCCCGTGCGATCTCGGTGGCGTGGTTCCTATGCTGTGTGTCAACCACTTCAAGATCCAAGTCGGCCGAGAGAGCTTTCACGATCACTTTTTGGACGCGCTGCGACACGGTCCTCGCATTCAGGTTGGTGATCAAAAGGGCCGTCTTCATGGAGCGGTAATCCTAGCCTCCGGACACCGGAGGCAGCAGGGCCACCTCGTCCTGCGGCCCGATGACGGTTGCCTCCCCCTGCAATGCGCTGATCAAGATTCCGTTAACCGCTACATTGGCAAATGGAAGAGACCTCGCGAAAACTTCCCCAAATCGCGATCGGGCCACTTCTAGCAGCGTGCCGATATCTTCTGCATCGATCTCGGTGCTAGCGAGCCCGGCCGCCTCGCGGAGGGCGGCGAATAGCCTCAGCCTTGCCATGACAACACACCGATCAATGTTCGATCCTCGGATCTGGCCAAGAACGCCTCTTGATCGGCCTGGGATCGGACAGACCCCCGCAGATCGAACTTCGACCGGTAGTGATGAAGGTTCATTTCGCCATAGAGTCTCGCGCACGGTTAGGTCTTAAGATTCTAAAGATGAGGCTACTTTGGCTTTCACCAACAAGGGTAGAGCCGGCCGAGGCTTTCGCCGCCCTTGCCAACAGACGTCCTGCCCCTGAGCCAATCCCATTCGCAGAATCGAGCCCCGACCTGATCGGAAGGCGTCTCGCCGACATGATCTTGGTTGACGCCCGCGAATCACCCGGTGATGCCTCGGCCCTCATCAGGAAATTGAGAAGCGAGACCGAGGCCCCCTTTATCGCCGTTGTTTCGCAATCGTCGATCGATGCTTTCGACTTCGACTGCGGGATCGCCGACTTCGTCGTCGAAGACTGTACCGACAAGGAACTCGACGCAAGGCTAGAACGCATCGCAAGGCCTTCGATGCCGGACCCGGGAGAAACTCTGCGGCGCGGAGAGATAACGATCAACCGAGAACGTTTCGAGGTGAAGGTTAGCGGCGAAGTCCTGGACCTCACTTTCAAGGAGTTCGAACTCATCGCGTATCTCGCGCAGAGGCCAGGCAAGGTCTGCTCTCGTAACTCATTACTAAGTGAGGTTTGGGGATACGACTTCTTCGGTGGAACAAGAACGGTCGATGTGCATGTGCGGCGTCTACGGGCGAAACTCGGCAGCCAAGCCAACATCATAGAAACTGTGCGAAACGTCGGATACAGGTTCGCCGGATGAGTAACAAGCCCGAAACAAAGCGGGGGTTAGTCTCATGACCATGGCAATGACGCCGGATCAGGAATTCGTGCTTCGAACGGTTGAAGAACGAAATATCAAGTTCATCCGTTTGTGGTTCACCGACATCCTAGGTTTCCTCAAAGCCTTCGAGATAACTCCGACCGAACTCGAAGAAGCACTTAGCGAGGGAATGGGATTCGACGGCTCATCGATCGAAGGGTTCGCCCGGATAGAAGAATCGGACATGATCGCCAAGCCGGACGCGTCGACATTCCAAGTGATGCCGACCAAACCATCGAGGGCCAACTCAGCGAGGATGTTCTGCGATATACGTCTTCCCGATGGGAGCCCGTTCCCGGGAGATCCTCGTCACGTGCTTCAAAAAACACTTAAGAAAGCCGCCGAACTTGGCGACACCTATTACGTCGGTCCCGAACTGGAGTACTTCTACTTCAAAGACTCCAAGGGAACTGAATTCCTGGATCATGGTTCTTACTTCGATCTCACCCCGCTCGATGAAGCCGGTGATATGCGGAAGAAGACTGTGGAATATCTCGAAGAGATGGGGATCTCGGTTGAGTATGTCCACCACGAAGTGGCCCCCTCTCAGCACGAGATCGACCTTCGCTACGCCGACGCGTTGACGATGGCAGACAACGTCATCACATATCGCCTCGTCGTGAAGGAAGTCGCGCAAGAGCACGGAGTTTACGCAACCTTCATGCCCAAGCCGTTGGCGGGGATCAATGGAAGTGGGATGCATACGCATATGTCTTTGTTCGAAGCCGATCGCAACGCCTTCTACGATCCGTCAGACGTGGCCATGCTTTCGAAAGTGGGGAAGGCATTCTTGGCGGGATTGTTGGTTCACGCCAGGGAGATATGCGCGGTGACCAATCAGTGGGTTAATTCATACAAGCGGTTGATACCCGGCTTCGAAGCTCCCGTTTACATCTGTTGGGCCCGCCGCAATCGTTCTGCGCTGGTGCGCGTTCCGATGTACAAACCTGGCAAGGAGAGCGCTATACGGCTTGAGGCAAGGTTCCCAGACCCAGCCTGCAATCCGTACCTCGCGTTCAGCCTCATGCTGGCAGCCGGACTGAAGGGCATAAAGGACAATTACGAACTTCCTCCAGAGGCCGACGACAACATCTACGATCTGAGCGCCAAGGAGCGCCTACGTGCGGGGATCGATTCTCTTCCCGAGGATCTGCATGAGGCCATACAAGCATGCGAGACCTCCGAATTGGTGAAAGAAACCCTTGGAGAGCACACCTTCGAGTGGTTCATCCGCAACAAGAAGAACGAGTGGAATGACCATAAGGCTCATGTCACGCCCTACGAGGTGCAACGGTACCTGCCCATCCTGTAGCCTGATCTTATGCAACCCCGCGCGTAGGGAAGGAAAGCGATGGTCCTGAAGGAAACAACGACGGTACTGATCGTCGATGACGACGAAGACATCCGTTTCACTTTGAAGACCATCCTGGATACCGAAGGCTTCCGCGTTGTTGGCGAGGCTGGTGATGGCGCGCAGGCGATCGCACTGGCAACGAAACTTCAACCCAATGTGATCGTGCTGGATTACCTGATGCCAGGGATGAACGGTGAACTGGCGGCGGGTGTCATTCGAACGGTTGCTCCCAAGAGTCGCATCCTTGCTTTCAGCGCGATCGTAGAAAAACAACCGACATGGTCTGATGCTTACTTGAACAAGAAAGACATCACCCGGATCGTGGAGAGCCTCGAAGCCCTTTCGTAGTTGTTTTCCGTTCCCGGCGACGATCTGCCGCAACATACGTCGGTAAACTTCCCTAAAGGGCCCCTAGCTTAGTGGTAAAGCTGCGGACTTTTAATCCGTAGACCAGGGTTCGATTCCCTGGGGGCCCACATAGTTAGCGTGCAGATAAAGCTGCGCCCGAATTTAGTCCGTAGACCAGGGTTCGATTCCCTGGGGGCCCACAAAGTTAGCGTGCAGATAAAGCTGCGCCAGGCCGCGCGCAGATAAAGCTGCGCCAGGTCGCGTGCAGATAAACTGGTCAACGGGTGCGTCACATTTTGAGCAAGAAAAGTGTCGACCTTTTGGCGTACGCTACTTGGGGAGGTTCGCATGTTCTTCGACGGTCTACTCGGTGTACTGCTTCTTGGCCTGTGGGTGTATTGCATCTTCGACGTGATCTCAACCGACGAAACAGCGGTTCAGAATCTGCCTAAGTCGGCATGGCTATTCATCGTTATCATCCTGCCCGACGTCGGTTCCCTAGCTTGGCTCATCCTCGGCCGACCATATGGTGTTTCGTGGCGCCCGGGCGGAGTGAGCGCAGGTCGCAGCCATGCACCTACTGAAAGAGCACCACGCCGAAGGCCCATGGGCCCTGAGGATTCTCCGGAATTCATCGCGAAGATCGACTCCGACCAAGCCGAACGCCTGCGACGTTGGGAAGCCGACCTCGCAGCCAGAGAAGCGGACCTGCGCCGCAAGGCACAGGAGGAAAGCGATGAATAACCCGCGCATCTTGGTCGTCGACGACTACTCGTCGGTCAGGACGCTGCTAAGGGTTCTGCTCGAAACCGAGGGTTATCGGATCATGGAAGCAGCCGATGGAACTGAGGCGTTGCGCGCCGCAGAAAGCACCAAGCCCGACCTGGTCATCCTTGATCTCATGATGCCGGAGCTCGACGGCGAGCACGTGATCTCCGAACTTCACGGCAACGACACATTGCAACAGATACCCATCTTGGTTTTGAGCGCGAAACAGGAGGCTCTGTCTCGGGTCAGGGAAGTGGTTGGCCACGACAACGTGTTCGCCAAGCCCTTCGAGCCCGCCGAATTGATCGGGCGGATCAAGGAGCTGATCGGCGCCGCCACCAAGGCTTCGAAGTCGCCTTGGAAGGGCCCTTCCTAGCCATCTGGCTGGCGCTCTAGACCCCGGAGTGCTAACCGGGGCCCTCACGACTAGACTTAGCGGTTCGAAGCAATCCAATCCTAGGTGAGGGGAAGGAGATCGCATTGTCAACGACGACTGCGACGTATAAGAAAGGCTCCAAGATCGGGCTGTACACCGTCGATCGAGTGGAGCCACTGGAGAACATGCACGGTACCTACATAGAACTTACACATTCCAAGACGGGTGCTCGACATCTACACATAGCGGTCGAAGAAGACAATCAGACATTCCTCGTTTTATTCCCAACCGTCCCGAAGGATTCAACAGGCGTGGCTCATATCCTCGAGCACGTTGCGCTGGCCGGATCAGAACGCTTCCAAGTTAAGGACCCATTCTTCTCGATGATCCCCAGATCGTTGAACACTTTCATGAACGCGTTCACAAGTGCAGATTGGACCTGCTACCTGTTTTCTACCCGCAACACTAAGGACTTCTTCAATCTTCTCGATGTGTATCTCGACGCCAGTTTCTTTCCGCGCATCGATGAAGAGTCGTTCAAGCAAGAAGGCCATCGCCTCGAATTTGAACAGGGCGACGACCCGGAGTCGGGATTGCGTTTCAAAGGTGTCGTTTTCAATGAAATGAAGGGCGCCATGGCAAGCGCCGGTGCCGTGATGGGACGAACCCTTGGCAAGGCGCTGTTCCCCGATCTTACTTATGCAAACAACTCTGGTGGTGACCCATCAGACATCCCGAACCTGACCTATGAGCAGTTGAAGAACTTCCACGCCGAGCATTACCACCCAAGCAACGCGCTGTTCTTCACCTACGGCAATCTCCCACTCGAGCAGATCCTCGACGAGATCGAAAGCAAAGCGCTGTCCCGCTTCGCGAAGATCGATGTCGACGTTTCTATCCCCGATCAGAAGCGATTCACGACTCCAGTCCTTTTCGAAGAGACATACCCGCTTAGCAAAGAAGAAGACGAGGCCAAGAAGGCCGAAGCGCTGGTTGCGTGGGCAACCACCAAAGTGAGCGACTCGTTCGAGATGCTGGCTCTCAAGGTTCTTCGTGAAGTCCTGCTTGGCAACCCGGGGGCCCCGCTTCATCGAGCCCTCATCGCATCCGGCCTGGGTGAGGCACTAGCCGATGGCACTGGGTTCCACGACAGCTACAAGGAAGCCGTATTCGCGGCAGGATTGAAGGGCATCTCCGATCAAGACGCCGACAAAGTCCAGCAACTTGTAATCGATACTCTCGAGGGCCTCGCGACGAATGGCGTAGACAAAGAGCAGGTCGATGCGGCGATCCACCAACTCGAGATCGAAGCGCGCGAAGTATCGAACGCGGGCTTCCCATATGGCTTCAAGGTGTTCTTCACTCTGGCGGGTGCCTACATCTACGGAGGTGACCCATACAAGGCACTCCAGTTCGATGAAGACGTGGCCAAACTTCAGAAGGAGCGTGAGGCTGGACCGTTCTTCGAGAACCTCATCCGGCGCTTCCTGCTCGACAACAAGCACAGAGCGCTGATCGTTCTTCGTCCCGACAAGGAGAAAGACGAAAAGGCATTGAAGATCGAGTTGGACAAACTCGCCAAGACCGAGAAGGCACTGAGCGATGGCGACATCGCCCAGATCGTCGCTCAAGCTGCGGCTTTGAAGCAACGGCAGGAGCAGAAGCAAGATGTTTCGGTGCTTCCTACCCTGGAACTAACGGATGTTCCGATGGATTTCGAAGATGTCCCTCACGAGATCGAAACCATCGAGGGCGCAACCGTTGGTCTCTTCGCTCAACCAACCAACGGGATCAGTTACATCGATATCCGTGCAGATTTTTCAGGCCTACAAGACCGGCTGAAGGACTACCTTCCCTTGTTCGCATTCGCCGTCCCGAAGATGGGTGCTGCGGGTGACGACTACGTGAAGATGTCGACGAGGATCGCTGCATATACCGGAGGTATCGGTGCTGGAGTTGGCGTGCGATCCATCGCCGGCGAAGACGGCAATTTCCGCTCTTCGTTCACCATCTCGGGCAAGTCGCTTGCTCGCAATCACGCGCAGTTCATCGGCATATTGCAGGACCTGCTGACGGATGTACGTTTCGAGCCGAAGCGCCTCAAGGAGGTCATCAACCAGTACAAGACTTACCGCGAAGCGTTCGTGGTCCAAGCCGGGATGATGATCGCTACGTCTTTGGCTTCTTCCAAGCTCAGTGCTGTAGCCCTCATGGGTGAACGCCTTCAGGGACTCACCGGTCTTAAGTTCCTCAAGGAGATCGCCAAGCTCGAAGAGGGTCAACTCGGCGCGGTCATCGATGACCTGAATGCGGTTAGGGAATATCTGTTCCGCAACAACGCATTGACTGTTTGTGTCACTAGCGACGAGAAGAACTTTCCCGAGATCGTTGGTCTGCTGACCGACACTTTCAAGGCGATGCCTGCAACTTCCGTTGCGGTACAGACTCCGCCGACCCTCAAGTTGGAGGTGAAGCACGAGGCTCGAACCACCGCTGTGCCAGTCGTTTACAACGCTAAGGTGATCCCGACTGTCAGTTTCACCCACCCGGACGCCCCATCGTTATTCGTTCTGGGCAACCTGATGAAATCGACCTACCTTCATCGGGAGATCAGAGAGAAGGGTGGCGCTTACGGCTCGGACTCCTCACTCGATACCGAGAAGGGCCTTTTCACTTTCTGGTCGTACCGTGATCCAAACGTGGTGCGCACCTTCGGGGTCTTCGACTCTGCGGTGAAAGAAGTGATCGACAACCCAATCGAGGCCGACGATCTGAAAGAGGCGATCTTGCGTTCTTGCAGTGAGATCGACCCACTCGAATCGCCGGATATCAAAGGGCGACGCCGATTCTTCGACGACCGCGCCGGCTACTCGATCGGCCTGAAGGCCAAGTTCAAACAGGGACTGCTCGAAGTCACGGTCGAAGATCTGAAGCGGGTAGCTCAAACGTACCTGAGCGGAAGCACTGGAGCCAAAGCTATCGTCGGGAGTCCCGAAAAGATCGCTGAGGCGAACAAGGAACTCGGTGACGAGTTCGAAGTCTCCGCGATCTGAACTATCGAACGTCGGATGAAACGGCCCCCTTCTTGGGGGCCGTTTCACGCCCTGGCCTGTATCCTGCCTTCGATGGATGAACTCGAACTCGCGAAACAACTTGGCGCGATGGGGGCCGAGATCGCGATGAAACACTTCAGCCACGATCCTGCCGTACGCGTGAAAAAAGACGGGACACTCGTCACAATCGCCGATACCGAGATCGAGGCCGCTATTCGAAAACGCATCGCAGAGGTGTTTTCCTCTCACGCGATCTTGGGAGAAGAAGAAGGCCTTATGGGCGACCCTTCTGCGCCAACTTGGATCATCGATCCTATCGACGGAACCAACAACTACGCCTGGGGCATCCCGGTGTTCGCGACTCTCGTTGCGCTGAGGGTCGAAGGTCGAACCATTGTGGGTGTAGCCGATGCGCCGGCTCTCAACGAAATCTATGATGCGGCTCGCGGGAACGGGGCCCGCATGAACGGCAAGCCCATCCAGGTGTCGCAGGTCGAAACGCTCGCCGAGTCCAGGTTCTGCTACGGCTCCCGAAGCGGGTGGGAACATGAATCAGCAGCTGATGCTTGGTGGAGCATGGTCGACCGCGCGAAAAGGGACCGCGGGTTCGGGGATTTCTGGGGGCACATGCTGGTTGCGCGCGGCGCGGCCGAAGTCATGGCAGAGCCGAATCTCAATCCGTGGGACGTGATGGCTTTGGAGGTCATCGTCGAAGAGGCCGGCGGCAGGTTGACGGGTTTCGCCGGCCAGGCGTACCCGGATCCGCTCATCAACGCGCCGAAAGGCGACAAGAGTTGCCTTTCGACGAATGGATCCATTCACGCCGAAGTTGTGCAGAAACTGTCTCTGGATCGACGACGATAAGCCATACTTGCCCCCGGCCCCTATCGACCAGTGGCCTAGGTCACCACCCTTTCAAGGTGGTAACACGGGTTCGAATCCCGTTGGGGGCACCATTGCTGCCTTATTCAAACCGCCACGTGAAAAAAGAACCTCGAACACTTCGGTGAACTCTTTCCGAGCGACCTTGCCGTCCCGGACATAGACGGCTTTCACAACGGCCTCATTGAAGCGACGACGGACTTTTGGCCTGGCTTTGAGGTAAGCGGCGTGGCAATTGCCAGCGAGCCTAATAGCGAGCTTTAGGACTTCTTCCCATCCGACCAGGTCGGTCTCGGCGGCCTCCAATTCGGTTCTCGCCTTGTTCTCGGATTCGGTTATTCGATCCTGGTCTTTCTTTAGAAGGTCAAGCGGGATGGCGTTCGAATAATAGGCCTTGAGCAACTTATCTCGTTCTTCAGCGAGCTTGGCGAGCCTGTTGGTCAGAATCACGCGCATCTCCGCCGCGCTCGATTGCCGATCCACGATCTCGGCCTCTAGTTGCTTGGTGAGCCGATCTATCGCCCCGGGTGGAAGTTGGATCCTCTTGTAGAGGTCCTCGACGGCTCGTTCAGCATCGCAAGCCATGACATACGGCTGCTGGCAACCGGTCTTGTGCTTCAAAGCGTTCTTTTGTCCAAGGCAGTAGAAATACAGATACTTGCCCTTCGCTAAAGTGAGCGAGAGCCGCCTTCCGCATTCCTCGCAGTAGAGGATTCCCTTCAAGTAGTGATCGTGGCGCCTTTGCCGCACTCCCGCCTTGTTGTGTGCATGAAGAACTTCTTGAACCTGTTCGAACAGATTGCGTGTGATGAGTTGTTTATGTTGTCCGGGGTACTCGATCCCGTCCCATTCGATGATGCCGGTGTAGAAAGGGTTTTGAAGCATCCGCGCCAATGCCGAGATCGGCGGCGCTGCGCCGGGCCTTCTAGCTGCAGGAGAAGTGAGTCCTCTTGCCGCCAAGGTTGCCTGCAGCTCGGCTAGTGAGTAGTCACCGGTCGCATACAGATTGAAGGCTTCTTTCACGAGGATGGCCCGATCCGGATCGAGCACAATCCGCTTGGTGTCTTTGCCGTTTACGCGTTTCAGCTCGTTCAAGTAACCGATCGGCGCTTTCGCCGGCCATTGACCCTGCTTGGCCTTCTGGCTCATGCCCTTTCTTAC
This sequence comes from Actinomycetota bacterium, assembly GCA_046262935.1. Lineage (GTDB taxonomy): Bacteria > Actinomycetota > CADDZG01 > JAHWKV01 > JAHWKV01 > JBHELT01. The sequence goes on from JBHELT010000109.1 coordinate 22,846, forward strand.
CTCGGATGCGAGGTTGGCGCTATAGAACTCGGCCATCAACGCATGGATGCCTTCAACGAGTTTGCCCGATGCTGTCTCCTCGATGTTCTCGGTGACCGAGCACAGTTGAACGCCGTACTTTCGAAGGGCGGCCCGTATCGCGATGTGGTCTTCGATGTTTCGCGCCAGCCGGTCGATCTTATGGACGATCAACGCCCCGATGTCTCCTTCGGCAACCCTTGTGAGCATCGCTTTCAAGTTCGGACGGTCGGCCGACTTGGCAGACTCACCGGCATCGATGAATTCATCCGCGAAGTTCCATCCCTTGTCCGCTATGAACTTGGCGCACGCCTCGCGCTGTGCAGGGATGGAATAGCCCTCGCCAGACTCGCCCTTCTCGGCCTGCTCTTTGGTCGAGACTCGAAGATAGATGAGTGCGTTCACGCCACTTCCTTTCGTTCTTCTTGTTGCTTCTTGTCCTCTCGCAATATCTGAAGAGCGAGCTCGACAAACGCCCTCGCTAGCGGGCGCAAGGATTCGCCGTCGGTCTCCTCTTGGATGCCGAGCCTATTCCGCGGCCCCGACACTCCCGCAGGCCCATACTCCCTCTGGCTCACGCGCCGTCCTCCTCGAACAGGGCTGCGGGTGCCACTCCGGAGGGAAACGTCGGTGGCTGAGGGGGTTTCCGAGTCTTGGATCTCGAACCTGAGTCGGCCCACTTCTTGCCGAGACAATTATCTAAGTCAAATGGCCCGGACTTTCTTGACGGGAGTTGAAGCAGCGAGATCCTTTCGGCCAGAAGCGCCGGTGCAAGTGGCCGGTTGTGGGGAGCCGGAGAGAACTGACGCCACACCTTGCCGAGCACGCCCTCGGTCATCAGCCGTTCCTCCGAGGTGATGAAGAAGGGAACGTCAACTGCAGTCGCCTCCGTGATGCCCCACACCTCGTCGACGGTCGAGCGCGCGGCCTTCTCGAAGGCTGCCTCGCGTTTCTCTGTCGGGACCAAGACAACAAGGTTCGGGAACTGCTTCGGGTCTTCCTCGGCGGTCCACTTGATCGCCATGAGCACGTATCCCTTGAGCTTTTTGATCAACTGGCCCTGCCACTCTGTCGCTCGGTCGTATTCGAAGTAGAAGTCGCAGGCGCCGCCCTCATGCTGGTAGCGGCCAAATCCGTCGTGGCGTATCCAGCTGCTTTGGGTCCTGACGTACTTCTCAGGGACCCACTTCTCGAGCCCATGCGCTGGATGCTTCTTGGAGGCCTGCACGAGCGATACGAAGAACCGGTTAACACCGAGAAGATGATCGAGCTGTTTGTCGGCGGCGAAGAAGGTTTCTCTTGGCATCCGCTCCAGCTTCGATCGAGGCAGACGCTTGAGGACAGCCACGACATGGATGCCCGACTCGGTGAGGGTCCAATGCGGTTGCGCCCTTCCGACGCCGATCGACTGGGTGGGGATATCTCTCTCGATCAACTTGAGGTCCGCAAGTTCACGCAACACGTCCTGGCACCTGCGAGCCGATGTGAAGAACAGCACCTGCAATTGATAGGTGAGCAGCAGCTCGTAGTCATACAGAGCCCTGAGGATGGCTCGCTCCCTGTCCCCGAGTCTGCGGGCGGTAGTGACCGCCTCCTGCTCTTGACGTGCAGTCATGAGCCGCCGCCCTGCAAGGTGAGGGTGGAGTTGGTCGCGCCGCGCGCAAATAGATATTTAGTGAAAATCTGAAATACAAATTCAAAAAATAAAGGATAAAAATGGGCGCGGCCCTCCCCCCTCCTTCGCCATCGGGAGGCTTTGGCTTGGTGCCGTTGACCTGCTGGTTTGCAGATCACGGCACCTCGCCCACCGCTACGAAAGCGCTATAGCTGACGGAATCGATCCTTATGGATCGTGCCGCCGCCTCATC
>JBHELT010000110.1:0-6443 GCA_046262935.1 Actinomycetota bacterium
CATCGCATCATCCAGCAAAGACTTCGTTGCTGGATCGCTCCAACTGAGCGAGATCAAGTTCCTGCAAGCCTGAGCCTCCGGACGAATCGCACGCGTGCCCTCAAGTCTTACGGGTGGTCCCCCTGGGGCAAGATTCGCCACCCCTTTGTCGAGGGATCGAGGGTTCGTCGCAATGGCTGGGCGATACTCGCTTCGGTTGGCTAGTCTTTCAGGCATGGATCGCATTTCAGATGCCCGCTTCATGCGCCGCGCTCTGTCGCTTGCATCAAGAGGAGGCGCAGTTGCGAGCCCCAACCCGATGGTTGGCTCTGTTGTAGTCAAGGGGGGCGAGATCGTAGGTGAGGGCTGGCATAAGGGTCCAGGCACCTCCCACGCCGAGGTCGTCGCCTTGCGAGCTGCGGCTTCCAAAGCTCGCCGTTCGGTGGTGTTTGTCACCCTGGAGCCGTGCACCCATCAAGGAAGAACTCCGCCTTGCGTCGACGCGTTGATAGCTGCCAAGCCTTCACGGGTCGTGATCGCGATGCAAGATGTCGATGCCCGCGTTGCAGGAAAGGGCATCAAAGCGCTCGAGAAGGCGGGCATCGATACCTATGTCGGTGTTTGCGAAGAGGAAGCCGGACGGCTCAACGAGTCCTATGTCATGCACCGCTTGCATGACCGTCCGTTCGTAACTTTGAAAGCCGCCATAACCCTCGACGGGCGAACGGCCGCGAAAGATTCGAGTTCGCGATGGATAACAGGCCCCACCGCCCGCAAAGACGTTCACCGGCTCAGGAACTCGCACGATGCGATCTGCGTTGGTGTAGGCACTGTCATCGCTGATGATCCGTCCCTCACCGTCAGGGATGTGAGACTCAAGGGCCGCCAACCGCTTCGTGTCGTCATAGATCCCACAGGCAGGGTGCCAAGAACTGCAAGTGTTCTAAGTGCCGATGCCCCCACGCTCGTGGTGACATCGACAGACATCAGCGGAGCTTCAGTTAACAAGATAGAGAAGGCGGGTGCCGAAGTTCTTAGTCTCGCAGGGAATCGGGGGAGTATCGACATCGCATCGCTGCTCGAGACTCTTGCTCAAAGAGACATCATGTCGTTGATGCTCGAAGGCGGAGCGGCAACGGCAGCCCGCTTCGAAGAACAAGGGTTCATCGATAAGTACGTTTTCTACGTGGCCCCCAAGTTGCTTGGGGGCCCCGGAACGAGGGGCCTTTTCGAGGGATGGGCCGCATCGAACATCGCCGACGCGAAACGTCTGCAGATCTCAAGCGTTAAGCGGCTTGGGGAGGACATCAAGATCGTGGCTTACCCTGCCCGGGTTGCCGACTGATGTTCACAGGCATCGTCGAGGCAACCGGCCACATCGGCGAGACCAGTGGCTCGCGCCTCATAGTTGAGACCCCGTTCAACGACCTGTCCGTAGGCGAGTCGATCGCGGTCAACGGCGTTTGCTTAACGGTCGCAGGGCTCGAAGGAGCATCGTTCATAGCCGATCTATCGGAAGAGACCATCGGGCGAACAACTCTCGCACGGCTCGCGCCCTCGGTAAGGGTCAATCTCGAACGGGCGATGAAAGCAGATGGCAGATTCGGCGGCCACATCGTTCAAGGCCATGTCGATGGCGTAGGTTCGTTGATCGAAATCGTCGAGCGTGAAGCGTCAACGGAGATGTGGTTCGAGATCCCAAACGATCTGCGAAGGTTCGTGATCGTCAAGGGCTCGATCGCCATCGACGGGGTTAGCCTTACCATCAGCGCCGAGACGGCCGGCCGGTTCTGTGTCGCGGTGATACCGCACACACTTGCCGCCACCAACCTCGGCGCTCTTCAGGCAGGCGATAAGGTGAACATCGAGACTGATCTCATCGCACGTTACGTGGAGCGCATGAGCAACAGCGTCTGAGCAACATCGAGGAGAGGTGAGCCGGTGAACATCATTAAAGGCGGAACCGAAGCAGAAGGTCTGCGGCTCGGCATCGTGGTCAGCCGTTTCAACGAAGAGATAACCAAGCGCCTTCTCGACGGAGCCATGAAGGCATGCAAAGACCACAACGTCGATGAGTCCCTTTGCAAAGTCGTTTCGGTCCCTGGGGCTTTCGAGATACCGGGCGCTGCCAAACGTCTGGCTTCAACCGGCGCCTTCGATGCCATCGTTTGCATCGGTGCTGTGATCCGCGGCGAGACCGAGCACTTCACATTCGTGTGCGATGCAGCCGCGCGCGGCATCTTGGAGGTTGGTTTGCAGTTCGGTCTACCGGTCACCTTCGGGGTCCTAACCACCCAGGACGCCGATCAAGCACTGGAACGCGCCGGTGGAGAGTGGGGCAACAAAGGCTACGACGTGACCGTCGATGCCATCGAGATGGCGAATCTTTACAAGTTGCTCTGAAGCCGCGCTACGGGAGCCAAAGGTAAGAAGGCCCGGGCCTTCTGGGGATGCCAAGCTGCTGTTGGATAAGACTCTTTACGTTCGACGAACCGGCAGCACCCAAGATGTCGCCAAGTCCAAGCGACGACGAATACTTCACCAGTTGGGCCCCCGGCGCTTTACCAAGCGCCTTCGCCCTTTGAAATGCCAGATCTTCGCCGCCCAATCGATCGACCAAGCCTAAGTCATGGGCTTGCTTGCCCGAATAGACCCTTCCATCGGCCAGTTCGTGAACCTTGTCGATAGATAGCTTGCGTCCATCTGCAACGACCTGCACGAAGCCCTCGTAAGCTTCGTTGATCAAGTCTTGGAACAATTTCTGTTCGTCGGCGGTCATGCTTCTGAAAGGTGAACCTGCATCTTTGAACTTGCCGCTCTTAAGGACATTCACCGCGATCCCAACCTTTGCCGCGGCCTTCTCGACGTTTGGAAGCATCGCGATGACCCCGATGCTCCCGGTCCATGTCGCGGGACGGGCTACGATCTCATCGGTTCCTGCTGCGATGTAGTAGCCGCCCGACGCGGCGACATCGCCCATGAGAGCGATCACCGGAGTGCCTTCGTGCCGCAGCTTCAAGACCCTTTGATAGATCGAATCGCTGGCAACAACACTTCCGCCGGGAGTCTCTAGGTTCAAGATGACCGCCTTCACATCGTCGTCATCGGCCACCCGGTCTAGCTGAGCGATGATGTTCGTGTCCGAGGCCCCCTTCGCCGAACCATCAGGGTCAGAGAAGATCTCTCCCACGACGTTGATCTCGATGACCTTGTCGGAAGTGTCTCCCTCTTGAACTACGTTCTCATCGAATTGGGAGCCCACAGGCGACTTCGATGAACCACCAGCCAGCCTGAAGGCCGCGAACCATAAGCCCGAAAGCACCAGCAATATCACCAGCGGGATGACTATCCATTTCGTCCGTCTCTTGGCCACCAGCGGATGATATCCCGGTTACTATCTGCAGATGCTTAGGTTGGTCATCCCAAAGGGCAGCCTCGAGAATCAAACCCTTGCTCTGTTCGAGGCCGCCGACATCCGCTTGATGCGCGGCAGCGATCGTGATTATCACGGTACGGTCGACGATCCCCGCGTCGATAGGTTCTCATTGCTAAGGCCACAAGAGATACCCGGTTACGTAGAAGACGGGTTCTTCGATGTCGGTCTCACCGGACTCGACTGGGTGCATGAGACAGGAGCCGACGTAGAACTGATCGCGGAGCTTCCTTATACCAAGGGATACGTTGGGGCCAAGGTGAAGATCGTGCTGGCGGTCGCTGAGGAGTCGGGGATCACAGAGGCAACGCAGATCAAGCCCGACAGCCGCATTTCGACCGAGTACCCCAACCTCACCAGAGCCCTGTTCGAGTCGATAGGTGTTCCAGTCAAGATCTTCATGTCATACGGCGCCACCGAGGCTAAGGTCCCCGAGATCGTCGACGCGATCGTCGACGTGACCGAGACCGGCAGCACCCTTCGTCGAAACGGCATGCGGATCATCCACACCCTGCTCGAATCGCCTACTCAGTTGATCGCCAACCCCGCCGCCTATCAAGATCCAAGTAAGCGCCAGGCCATCGAGGAGATAAAGATCCTGCTCATGGGGGCCATCGACGCCAAAGGCAAGGTGCTGGTCAAGTTGAACGTGACCGAAGGCGACCTGGACAAGGTGATCGGGGTGCTGCCATCGCTGAAAGCCCCGACGATCTCCAGATTGGCCGAAGAAGGCTTCTACGCCATCGAAACAGTGGTCGAGAAGACGAAGATCAACCTGCTGATCCCAACCCTCAAAGCTCAGGGAGCCACCGACATCCTCGAGATCCCCATCACCAAGATCGTCGACTAAACCCAACCCCGGCTGAGGTCCCCGCGGGGGCCAGGGCACTGATTTTCAGTTAGCTATTGTCCCGTTCGCCCGTAGGTGCTACCGTTTCGTGAGCTTTTCTAGCAAAGGGGTAAGAAGTTGGCAGAAGGAACAGTCAAGTGGTTCAGCAATGAAAAGGGTTACGGCTTCATAGCCGGAGCCGACGGCGAAGACGTTTTCGTCCACTTTTCAGCGATCACTGGTGATGGGTACAAGTCTCTGACCGAAGGCCAGAGCGTCGAATTCGACGTGACCGACGGGCAGAAGGGCAAGCAGGCGGCCAACGTACGGCCTCTTTGATCCCGGCTTACAATAGAGCCGAAATACATTGGTTCGAAGGGAACAAGTAACGGCTCACCCCGTAGTGCATCTGAAGAAGAAGCTTGGCGCTTCTCACCCGTCCGCCTGATGGCGAGCCGGGTTCGCTTGGAGATTGGCAATACCCGAGCGGCGGCCTCTTCTTTGATGTCGCCGTTTTTCGCGTTCATTGGGAGGTTTATGCAAGAACTAAGAAGGAGTGGTGCCTGATCGCAGCGGAACCTAGGTTGAACGATCGGATCCGCGTCCCGCAAGTTCGAGTGGTCGGGCCGGCGGGCGAGCAGATGGGAGTCATGCCAACAGATAAAGCGTTGAGTCAAGCTCTAGCTCAGGACCTGGATCTTGTTGAGGTGGCCCCAACGGCCGATCCTCCGGTTTGCAAGATCATGGACTACGGCAAGTTCAGATATGAACAAGACGTCAAAGCCAAAGAGTCCCGCAAGAAGCAACAGCAGGTCAACGTGAAGGAGATGAAATTCAGACCCAAGATCTCTAAGCATGATTACGACACCAAGAAGCACCACATCGAACGATTCCTCGGACAAGGCTCGAAGGTCAAAGTGACCATCATGTTCAGAGGACGCGAGATGGCTCACACCGAGATCGGGCAGAAGCTTCTGCTAACGCTTTCGGAGGAGTTGACCGAAGTAGCAGCGGTCGAATTGGTGCCGAAGCTCGATGGACGCAACATGGTGATGGTCCTGGCACCGCTGCGCAAGGAAAAAGAGAAAGAAAAGAAGGTCACGACAGGAATGAGTTAGCGATGCCAAAGATGAAAACGCACCGAGGCGCAGCCAAGCGTTTCCGCAAGACGGGGACCGGCAAGATAGTCCGGGTGCAAGCACACGTGAAGCATTACCTAGAACACAAACCAGGGCACCTTCGTCGAAGGCTGCAGCGCGATGCGTTGGTCTCAAAGGCCGACTCAAAGCGGATCAAAAGGATGCTCGGAGGCTGACATGGCGCGAGTAAAAAGAGGAGTACACAAGCGCAAGCACCGCAGAGCAGTTCTCGAAGCGGCCTCCGGCTATCGCGGAGCGCGCAGTCGCCGGTTCAAGGCGGCCAAGGAGCAGTTGCTGCACTCGATGAGCTATTCCTATCGCGATCGGCGCGATAAGAAGGGGCAGTTCCGTCGTCTTTGGATCGCGCGCATCAATGCGGCCTCGCGGGCAAACGGGATCTCATACAACCGTTTCATCTCGGGGCTCAAGATCGCAGGAGTCGAACTCGACCGCAAAGTCCTCGCCGACCTCGCCGTCAACGATCCGGCCGCCTTCACAACGCTCGCCGAACTGGCCAAGCAGCAGCAACCGCAACAGGAGCCTGCGAAGGCTGATCACTAGCCAGCGCAACCCTTATATCCAAAGGGCTCGCAAACTCTCCAAACGCGGCTTGAGGGACAAAGCCGCCGAGTTCATCGTCGAGGGTGCGACCGGCGTTTCCGAGGCGCTAAGGGCTGGCGCGTCGATATCGGTGGTATTCGTGGACCCCGCTTCGGGTGAACGTATCGCAAACGTGGCGGCCGACGCCGAGGCAAAGGGACTAAGGGTCCTTGAGGTTTCCGACCCGATCATGAGGCTGATCTCGGGAGCAACAACCCCGCCAGGCATCATCGCGGTCAGCCGTTTCGTCGACAAACCTGTCGAGGCGGTCTTAGCCCGACAGTTCGACGTGGCGCTGGTTCTGGCCGATGTTCGAGATCCGGGCAATGTTGGAACCATATTGCGCACGGCTTGGGCAACTGGGGTAGGTGCGGTGTTCATGGGTAAGGGCAGCGCCGACGTTTACAACCCCAAGGTCGTCAGGTCCGCGGCGGGGGCCCTGTTCGATCTTTGGGTCGCAAGG